>NZ_JAVJQN010000095.1:0-15347 GCF_040218245.1 Coleofasciculus sp. E1-EBD-02
TGGAAATAAACTCAACCATGTTAAGTTATGTTAACAAGCCTCAAACCCTTACAAATGACGAATGACGAATGACGAATGACGATCCCCACCGTTAACTTTAATTGTCCCCACCTACTTACTCAGTTGAAACTGTTAATTGCTAGCTAAGTTGAAACCATACGCTTTAAACACAGTTTTAGCAGGTTCAGTAGAGAGAAACTGCACAAATGCTTTTGCTGAATCCGGATGTTTACTCTCTTTTAATACCGCAACTGGATAAATAATTGGTGCGTGAGACGTTTCTGATGCCGTGGCGACAACTTTGACATTATCTGATACGTTAGCATCCGTGGCGTAGACTAAACCTGCCTCAACATTTCCGGTTTCTACATAAGAGAGGACTTGGCGCACATCTTTAGCGAAAACTAATTTAGATTGGATGGGTTTATATAAATTCAGTGAAGTTAGGGCTTCTTTCCCATATTGTCCAGCGGGTACACTGTCCGGGTCGCCAATTGCAATTTTGCTCACTTTATCAATCGTTAATTCTTTGAAATTAGAAAGATTGGTTTTATCCTTTGGTGTAACCAGAACAATTGAGTTTTTCAATAAGTCTTTGCGCGTATCAGTTAGCAGTAAGTCTTTCTCTTGCAAAGCGTTCATCTGTTTTGGTGCGGCGGACAGAAAGACATCCACAGGCGCTCCCTGTTCAATTTGCTGTTGCAGAGAACCGGAAGACCCAAAGTTATAGGTAATGATAACATTAGCTTGTTCTTGAGTATACAATGGCGCGATCGCTTTCATGGCATCCTGGAGACTAGCTGCCGCTGATACCGTAATTTCTACCGATTCGGGTGACGTGGCGGAAGGGTTCGGAGGTGTTCCTTGAGAACAACCCACGACGATTAAAAAAGCCGCCACCATCCATGCCATTGAGAAAACACGTCGTTTTTTCATTTCCCTGTTGCCTTAGCTAATGACTGACAGAAGGTGTTGATAGGATCATCGTACTAATCTGAACCATGACTTACCAACTTAGTTGGTATATTACGCCAATGCCTAGAAAAAGGAAAAGAAGCCTATGCTGTAATTCAGTCTACGAATGTCATAATTGCTAAATATTGATTGGAGAAACGTAGCATGGCACGTCTGGGAGGGTTTTGTAGAAACGTTATCATCAATAAATCAAAGCAAGTCCCTAAACCCGCCCCTACAAACCATTTCTACCTGGATATCAGCAGGCTTGGCATAATAGGGAGCGGTTAACACTAACCCATCTACGCCAGTTGCTGCATAATTGGCAATATTAGCGTCATTAATCCCGCCAGCCGCCAGAGTAATCAGCGTTGGATTCATGGACTTGAGTTGGGGAATTGCCTCGGCTAATGTCTCGGCGTTCATTTTATCAAATTGAATCCCATCAATGCCTGAAGCGGCTAGGTTCAAGGCGGTAGCCATATCTTTAACTTCAACAATGACTTTCTTTTCCTTAACCTGACGCTTAATTACGGGGAGTTGCTGAATGAGGGAGTCAATTCCGCCCAGAAAGTTGAGATGCTGTTGGAAGATTAAAACGGTTTCTGAGACTCCCAGTCGATGAGGATATGCCCCACCTGCTAAGATGGCTTTTACGGCGATAGGTTTGGTTCCTGGGATGACTTTGCGAGTGGTATAGAGCATTACATTTTGATTCGCCGCTTGTGCTATCTGCACTAGATTGTAGGTTTTGGTGGCGACTCCACAGGCATATTCCAGTAAATTCTGGGCAGGTTTCCAGGCGAGATGCAAGGCGGCGGCGTTTCCGGTAGCACTGAGAAAGGTAACACCTGCATCCAAGAGTTGACCCGTTGCCAAGATTGTTGTCACGTCTGCCCCAGTTTGGCGTAAGATACTGGCGGCGTCTTCGGTGCAAGCTAGAACGGTTTTGGCGCGAGTGGTAAAGCGGATTGTCCCCATGCGATCGCCAATCCCTAACACCTGGGTGGTTAAATCAAAATAGGGAACGTCTTCTTGGATTAACTGTTCGATAAACTGCTGTGAGATAAAAACCATTACCTATGCCGCATTTTTGCATTCGGACTTCTGACTAGGCTATATCAGTTCTACGAGGGTAAAAGTGAGTAAAATAATACAATTCGCTGTTTTTCTCAAATTACTCAGCAAAATCAGAAAATTCAGTGATTTTTGGTATTATTAGCTGGTGAACCAATGACTAAAGCAGGGATTAAACTATGGAAATTAGCGCTCGCAATACCTTTAAAGGAACAGTAAAAAAGGTTGTACCTGGCTCTGTGAACAGTGAGGTGACAATAGAAGTTGCTCCTGGGGTGGAAATGACGGCAATTATCACCAAGTCTTCTGCGGAACGACTCGGACTTGCCGAGGGTAAGGAAGCGTATGCTGTTGTTAAAGCGACAGATGTCATGGTGGCAACAGATTAAAGGGTGCGTGCTTAAACATTGGGTTGTGCCAAATCCTCAGTTTTCACCAGTCAACAGCAGCCCGGAATCGTAGGGGCGCACAGACGTGCGCCCTGACTACAGACGTGCCCCCTGACTTAATTAGGATAGAACTGTCTCATCTAACAAAAATTGTCAGCAAAGCGGGAATCCTGATAAAAATGTTTTCAAAACTACATATTATCGGGGGATAGTGTTATAAGTTTTTAACGTAATCTTCATAAAAAAGAAATATTGAAGTTAGATTGCAAAAATAAACGATTTATTGCTTATTTTTAAGAACAACAAAGAATATTATTGTTTTGTCTCAATGTAGCCACAAAATTCAGATTAATCAGTAAAGATACCTAGTATAAGCAGTGTCACTGTAGTTTTAGTCTATTGAATTTGGTGCAACAAAGGCGATGCTATCTCACAATCGGGGCATCCTAGTTTTCATTGACCCGACTATTGATAACTATTCTACATTAGTTAAAGGCATTATTCCAGAAGCTGAAGGAATTGTCCTTGACCCAAGGGTAGATGGGGTCAAACAAATTACCCAAGTTTTAGCTGGATGCCGAAACATTCAAGCGATTCATATTGTTTCTCACGGCTCACCAGGATGTTTATATCTAGGTAATAGTCAGCTCAACATCTCGACACTTCAAGATTACGCTAGGGACTTACAACGCTGGTCTGAGGCGCTAACGGCTGATGCAGATATCCTAATTTATGGTTGTAATGTGGCAGCAGAGTTACCCACATTGTTACCTCAAGGCATCTCTTTTATCGATTGGTTGAGTCAGTTAACCGGTGCAAAGATAGCGGCTTCTGCCAATCTCACAGGTAGTGCGGCTTTAGGTGGTGACTGGGATTTGCAACTTAGAACGGGTGAGATTAAGGCATCGTCGGCATTTCCGGCAGATGTGATGGCGGCGTATGATGCGGTTTTGGCAAGTAGCAGCATTAATCCTGATGACGATTTAGAACAGACGGTCAATTTAGTGACCCGACCGGAAGCAATTATTGCCGCACAAAGTAGTAGTTTCCAGTCATTTTTAAACTTAGCCGATCTGAATGGTTCTAATGGTTTTGTTATCGAAGACATTCCCGGATCGGATCGCCGTTTCAGCCCTGCTGGGGATATCAATAATGATGGGATTGATGATCTGATTATTAGTGTACCTGAGAATCCTAGGGGTAGTTATGTTGTGTTTGGCGGTTCTCAGGTGGGTGCCACTGGAATCGTGGAATTATCTGACATCAATGGCAGCAATGGCTTCAGAATTTACGGCGGAAATGATTTCGTTCGTGATGCTGGGGACGTTAATGGTGATGGGATGGATGACCTGATGATTGGGGACGCTGGGGCGGGTCCTAGCGGACTTGGAGCGATTTCTGTCGTATTTGGCAGTTCCCAAGTCGGCGCAACGGGGGCGCTGAATCCATCTGACTTAGACGGCAGCAATGGTTTCAGAATTTACGGTGTTACCGACCTAGGAACGGGGGCTATCTTTGGCGATGTGGGAGATATCAATAATGATGGGATTAATGATCTGATTATCCTCAAGGGGTCTAATGGCGGTGCAAATTCAGCTGTTGTCGTGTTTGGGGATGCCCAAGTCGGCGCAACAGGCACAGTAGACCCATTGGCACTTGATGGTAGTAATGGCTTTATTCTGGAAAGTAATAGCCTGAGGCTTAGTCCTTCAGAAAACGCTTTCAGTAGTGGAGACCTCAACGGGGATGGGATTGATGACCTGATTATTGGGGCATCTATGGCTGACCCCAACGGCAAGAATGAAGCGGGTGAAACCTATGTTATCTTTGGCTTTGGTACTTCCCCTGTCTCCGCCAATGTCACGTTAGAACGCTCGCATCTCAATGGCAATAATGGCTTTGTGATTAATGGCATTAATGCAGGAGATCAATCCGGTTTCTCCGTGAGTTATTTAGGGGATATCAATAACGATAGCGTGGGTGACTTGCTGATTGGAACTGGTGATGCTGGCGAAAGCTATGTTCTGTTTGGAGGTTCCCAAGTCGGAGCAACGGGTACGCGGGAACTATCTGACCTGAATGGCAGCAATGGTTTTGTGATTAACGGCGTTGATGTCGAGGATCAATCGGGTTTCTCGGTCAGTAGTATCGGAGATATGAATCATGATGGCATTAATGACCTCCTGATAGGAGCGCCCTATGCTGATGCCAATGGTAAGAGTGATGCCGGAGTCAGTTATGTGGTGTTTGGCAGTTCCCAAATCGGATCAACGGGAACGCTGGAGTTATCTGAACTTAACGGTAGTAATGGTTTTGCCATTAACGGCATTCATACAGATGATGAATCAGGTTTTGCGGTCAGTAATGCTGGGGACATCAACGGTGATGGAGTTGATGATTTAATGATCGCAGATGAGCGGGGTGATTCTGTTGACAAGTTTCGAGATCAGGATGACTACCTGTATCTTGTTTTTGGTAATGCTCCGCCTGAACTTGACCTAAATGGTAGCGATTCTGGGATTAATTATACGGCTACGTTTACGGCAACACCTACCCGAATTACGGAGAGTGGCTTCACGCTGACTGACCTTAACAGCACAACTGTTGCTAATACCACAGTACAAATTACCAATCTATTAGATGGAGCAAACGAAGTTCTCAAAGCGAATACCATTGGTACAGATATCACGGCTCACTATAATGCCAATACGGGGATGTTGAGCCTTGCTGGTGTAGATACGATTGCCAATTATCAGCAAGTTTTGGGAACGGTTACTTATAAAAATACTGCCACGACACCTGACACGAGCGATCGCACGATTGAATTTGTGGTTAATGATGGGGGAACTCACAGTAATATTAGTTCCCTCGCCACAACTACTGTCTCATTTAACAGCGCTCCAAATTTTACCAGTACGGAAATTACTGGAGTTGATGAAGATAATTCCTATCTCTATAACATCACCACCAGTGATGCTGATAGTGGAGATACGTTGACGATTAACGCGACGGCGTTACCGGGATGGCTGAATTTCACAGATAATGGTGATGGTACAGCGACGCTAACTGGAACTCCTACCAATGATCAAGTGGGTAACCATAATGTGGAATTAGTGGTAACTGATAGCGCTGGAGCGACGGATACTCAAATCTTTGATATTACGGTTGCCAATACCAATGATGCGCCGACACTCACCACTGCAATTCCTGACCAAAATACCACGACTGGGAGTTCGGTGAGTTGGGATATTAGTAGCAATTTCATTGATATTGATGTTGGGGATACTCTGACTTACGCCGCCACGAATTTACCTACGGGGTTGAGTCTGGATACGGGTACGGGGATAATTAGCGGTACGGTGGCTGATAGTGCGATCGCGACTCACGGTGTTACGGTTACAGCATCGGATGGCAATGGCGGTAGTGTTAGTGACACATTTGATGTCACAGTCGGCAATAGTTTGCACTCATTCTTTAATCTAGCCGACATTGATGGCACCAATGGTTTTGTGATCAATGGATCTGATGATGCTTACAGGTTAGGTGTTTCAGTCAGTGATGCTGGAGATATTAACAACGATGGCATTGATGATCTAATGACTAGGGCTCATTTAGTTGACTCCGAGGGTTATATAGTGGCTGGAGAAACCTATGTGGTGTTTGGTGGCTCACAGGTGGGAGCGGGTGGCACACTACAACTATCTGACCTTAATGGTAGTAATGGTTTTATCATTAACGGCATTGATGCTAATGATTTGTGCAACAACCCTGTCAGTGGTGCTGGAGATATCAACAATGATGGTATTGATGACTTAATTATCGGAGTAAAAACAGCTAACCCCAATGGCACAAGTCAGGCTGGAAAAAGTTATGTGGTGTTTGGTAGCTCACAAGTGGGAGCAGGTGGCACACTAGAACTATCTAACCTTGATGGCAGCAATGGCTTTGTACTTAACGGCGTTGATGAAGATGATTACTCAGGTCACTCACTTAGCGGGGCTGGGGACATTAATGGCGATGGCATCGATGACCTGATCATTGGAGCCAATAGAGCTGACCCCGATGGCAAGAACGCTGCAGGAGAAAGTTATGTAGTGTTCGGCGGTTCTCAGGTGGGGGCAGGTGGCGCGTTGGAGCTATCATCCCTCAATGGTACTAATGGCTTTGCCATTAAAGGTATAGATACAAATGATGAATCAGGTTACTCAGTCAGTGGTGCTGGAGATATCAACGAGGATGGCATTGATGACCTGATTATTGGAGCGCTTTGGGCTAAGTCCAATGGCAAGGATTTCTCCGGACAAAGCTATATAGTGTTTGGTGGTGTCCAGGTGGGAGCAGGAGGTACGCTAGAACTATCTAATCTTAATGGTAACAATGGTTTTGTTATCAATAGTATTGATAGAGGTAATATCTTAGGCGAGTCAGTTAGCAATGCAGGTGACATAAATAATGATGGCATCGATGATTTAATTATTGGAGCTCCTGGAGCCAGACCTAACAGCAATAATTTTGCAGGAGAAAGCTATGTAGTGTTTGGTGGTTCACAGGTGGGAGCAAGTGGCATCCTAGAGCTATCTTCTCTCAATGGTAACAATGGCTTCATTATCAAGGGTATTGATGAGAATGATTACTCAGGTGTTCCAGTTAGCCATGTCGGGGACATCAACCATGATGGCATTGATGACTTGATTATCGGAGCGAATAGAGCTGATCCCAACAGCAAAGAATATGCAGGAGAAAGCTATGTAGTGTTTGGTGGCTCCAACGTAGGCACAAGTGGCATTCTTGAGCTATCAGCTCTTAATGGTAGCAATGGCTTTGTCATTAACGGTATCGACACGGAAAATTACTCAGGCTACTCAGTTAGTGGTGCAGGAGATATCAACCATGATGGTGTCGATGACTTGATTATCGGAGCGCCTGGAGCTGAGCCTAATGGCAGGCAATATGCCGGACAAAGCTATGTTGTCTTTGGCAATGCTTCACCCCAACTTGACCTCAATGGTAGCGCTGCTGGAATTAATCATACTACCACGTTTACCGCAACGCCTATCCCCATTGTGGAGAGTGGGTTCACGCTTACTGACTTTAACAGCACAACTGTCGCTAATACTACAGTACAAATTACCAATCTCTTGGATGGTGCAGATGAAGTTCTCACGGCTAATACAAGTGGAACGAATATCACGGCTCAATATAATGCCAACACTGGAATGTTGAGTCTGGCTGGTGTAGACACGGTTGCCAATTATCAGCAGGTTCTGGGAACGGTTACTTATACCAATACTGCCACTGCACCTGACACGAGCGATCGCACGATTGAATTTGTGGTGAATGATGGGGCAACTCACAGTAATCTTAGCACCCTGGCAACCACCACCGTCTCATTTAACAGCGCCCCGATCGCGAATGATGATACAGTGACGACTGATGAGGATACGGCTGTCACTATTACTGTTCTCGATAACGACAGCGACCCAGACAATAATACCCTGAACCTCAGTAGTATTGATACGACCAACACTCAAGGAATCGTCACGCTCAATCCCGACAATACCCTCACCTACAATCCAGATACAGCATTCCAGTCTCTCGGACAAGGTGAAACCACGACGGATAGCCTAACCTATACTCTCAGCGATGGGAATGGTGGTACAGCGACGGCTACGGTTACCGTCACAGTTACAGGGATTAACGATACACCTACTCTCACCCCGGTCAACAAAACAGGTGACGAAGATACCGTTATCTCATTCAGCGCCAATGACTTTACCACTGCTTTTAATGACCCAGAAGGTACAAGTCTCAATCAAATTAGCGTAATTTCTCTACCCAATCAAGGCGTCTTAAATCTCAATGGAAATACAGTGCAAGCGGGTGATGAAATTACAGTGGCTGACCTAGATAATCTTACCTTTACCCCGGATGCTGATTTCAACGGTAATACCAGTTTTGTTTGGAATGCGTCAGATGGTATAAACTTTGCGGCTGGGACAACTGTAAATATGACCATTAACGCGGTTAATGACAACCCAGTTGCCATAGACGATAGTGCCACAACAACTCAAGATACAGCGATTACTATCAATGTTCTGGCGAATGATAGTGACCCCGTAGAAGCTGACCCGTTACACATTGATGCGTTTGATTCAACTTCAGCCTCTGGCGGCACAATTATCCTAAATGACAATAGCACACCCAATGATTTAACTGACGATCAACTGCTGTATACTCCGGCTACTGGCTACATTGGTGCTGATAGCTTTAGTTACACGATTTCTGATAGCAATGGTGGCACAGCAACAGCAACCGTGGATGTCACCGTCAATCCTGCCAATAGTTTGACGTTAATCGGGACTCCCCAAGATGATACCTTAACTGCTGACAGTGGCGATGACTTCTTGTTTGGCTTAGGTGGTAATGATGTCCTCCAAGCCAAAGCGGGTGATGATTTTGGAGATGGCGGCGCTGGAGATGATGTTCTCTCCGGAGATGCGGGTCAAGATAACCTATTTGGCAACCTGGGAAATGACCTCCTCGACGGGGGTGAGGGTGAAGATGCCCTCGATGGCGGCGATGGGGATGATATGCTCTTTGGCGGTCAAGAAAATGATTTGCTATTGGGTCAACTGGGTAATGATTTCCTCGACGGTGGTGATGGCAATGATTACCTCGATAGTGGTGAGGGAAACGACCAAGTTTTTGGCGGCAATGGCAATGATATGCTCTTGGGGAACCTGGGTGCTGATTTTCTCCGAGGTGGCGCAGGAAATGACCTTCTAGAAGCAGGAGAAGGGAATGATATCCTGTTTGGTGACGCTGACAATGATACCCTCACTGGCGGTGCAGGTGATGACCTAATTCGAGGCGATAATGGGGATGATTTACTTGACGGTGGTGTCGGAAATGACGGCTTATTTGGGGGAAGTGGTGCTGATCAGTTCCTGTTGCGAATGGGTGAAGGCATGGATATGGTCTTTGACTTTAGCGATGGGGAAGATTTATTCCTACTTGCTGATGGTTTAACGTTTGACCAGTTAACTATTACAGCGAGCAGTTTTAGTGCCTTAATTCAGGTTCAATCCAGTGGAGAGTTGTTAGCCACAGTGTTTGGTGTATCAGCTAATTTAATTACTGCGGCTGACTTTACTTGATGAAGTACAGCCTTAAGCAAGATCCCCGACTTCTTGGAGAAGTCGGGGATCTGTCTGTGTACCTCACTTACTTGAAAAGCGCTGTACAACTACTGATACCGCCGTCTTGCTCGCCTTGCCAAGGCTTGCTGCAATTTTTCTTCCAGTTCCTGGATTCTAGTTTCATGACGATTCAGTTCTTGTTGTTGTAGCAGCAGAGACAGTTTCAAATCTTCCCAGCTTTTGGTATACGTTGTCCATTGCTTTTCCAGATACGTAAAGGCTTGGAGAATGTTAACAATTGGTCCGGCTGTCGTCGAATAAACTTGACAAACTTGTCTATCTGAAGTGACCTCAATTAAGACCAGCATACCTTTATTAATATGCTTGACTTGGGTGGCGAGAATTACTTCATTTTGAACCGTGCGCCAAATTTGTCGGCTTCTTTCTTGGCAATAGGCTTGCAGTTTAAGTACCGTTGCTCGACTGCCAATCCAGGAATGATGCTTTTGGACTTCTGCTAAATACAGCATAATTTGATACCTTTAATGGGGTTAGAAAAACTATTGCGGAGATGCGTCATCTATGGCATTTCATGATCAGATCAAGGTAATTACTGTTATTGTCTATCCTTAAAAATAGGAATCTAGTATTCCAAGCTACAAATAATTGCTTAATCGCTCTTTGTTATTTTTATTTAAGATTAAAAAAATTATAATTAACTGTAGGGTGGGTTAGGCGGTAACTCCATGAAGAGGAATAACTATTTAATCAGATATCCGCCGTAACCCACCAATAATAAGGGGAAAAAGGACATAGCCAGTAGGGTGGGTTAGGCGGTAACTCCATGAAGAGGAATAACTATTTAATCAGATATCCGCCGTAACCCACCAATAATCAGAAAAACGGTGCGTTACGCTACGCTAACGCACCCTACGGGTTATGGGTCAAGAATGCGAGTTGATGGCGCTAAAGCGCAACTACAAACGGTTTAACCACAACCTAAACCACTCCCGGTACATTCGCCAACTTTACCCGCCGCAACTTGCCGTTTGCCTTTCAGCTTTGACAAATCACTTCCTTCATAAACGGCTTGCAATCCCGTCTCAATAAAACCGTTCATTTCCACCGGAAGCACACCACATTTGGTCAAAATTTCTTTGGGGTTATCGCCAATACTACTGGCTAAAATCGCCCGACAATCTTTCAGCATATTCGCGACTTTTTGCCACCGTTCAAAACCACTTCCCTTTTCCGGGGCGAGGCGTTCTTCTACTAAGGTAAAGCCTTGATCGGTTTTCTGCCAAATCTGAAACTGATCCGCTTGACCTAAATGCTGATTCACCAGAATTCCTTCAACGCTGGCTACAGCAACATAAGGGCGTTCTTTTTCTTCAATGGGAATTACTTTCTTGGAACAAGCAATCAAACACCCGTGGAATTCCTCGGACTGATCTGCCCCTAAAAGTCCCACAGCATCTGCCCGACAGCGTGTGCAATGGCGCATTTGCGGTAAATATTCCTCGCATTCTTTGCGGATTTTTGCCATCGTAATCCCATCGGGTTCTGTTAATCCCTCAAATGGCGTTTCGGCGGTGGGATACATTGCCATAGCATTAAATAAATCTGCCCCAAGTTTTGCCATAGTTTTGGCAACTTCAACCACATGATGGTCATTAATTCCGGGCATAACGATGCAGTTAATTTTAACCGTAATCCCGGCGGCTTTCAGTCCTTTTACGGCTTCTAATTGGCGTTCTAAGAGTAACTTCGCGCCTTTTAATCCCTGATACACTGACTTTTCATGGCGTACCCATCGGTAAACTTTGCGCGTAATTTCTGGGTCGATCGCGTTGATGGTAACGGTAACGTGACTGACGCCAATTTCGGCAATTTCGTCGATATATTCGGGTTTGAGATTTAACCCATTGGTCGCCAAGCAGAGGATTAAGTCGGGAAACTTTTCCCGCAGCAGCCGCATTGTACCTAAGGTTTCCTCTGGATTGGCAAAGGGATCACCGGGACCCGCAATTCCAGCAACACTGATTCTTGGTTCTTTTTCTAATACCTTTTCCATGTAAACAGCGGCTTGGGCGGGAGAAAGAATAGTGCTGGTTACACCAGGTCTACTTTCGTTAACGCAATCATATTTGCGATTGCAATAATTACATTGGATATTGCACTTGGGTGCTACAGGTAAATGGACTCGTCCGAACTGTCCTTTTACTTTGACATTAAAACAAGGGTGATTTTCTAAATTAATTGTAGCTGTCATGGTTTTCTCTCCTGAAGTGATGAGTTGAATTTAAGGAAATACTCTCTAAACTAAGTTAGTGGCGGATGGTTAAAGCGTGACTCGTCAACAAATGACAAATGACAAATGACAAATGACGAATGACAAAATCAAAGATAGCCATACCCCACAGGTGAATCGGTTTGCTTCTTCTCGATAATGGCATTCACAATCCGATCTAACAGGTTCTGAGTGCCGCGATACCCCAGATGTAGCATCCGCTGTCCGCCAAAGCGATCGTGAATGGGGAAGCCGACGCGGATTAGGGGAATTTGATGTTTTTTAGTCAGGGAATATCCTTTGCTGGTTCCAATCAACATATCCGGTTCTAGACTTTCGATTTCTTCAGAAATTTCATAGAAATCAAATCCTTCTTTAACGATTGGCGGTTCGGTGACAATATCCGAAGTAACCGCATTAATCGCCTCCTGAAACTGTCCACTATTTCCTCCTGATGCACATAAGACTATCTTCATGCCGATTTCGGCTAAAAATGCCGTTAATCCGACACACAAATCTTCTTCCCCATAAACCACTACCCGCTTACCAAACAGATATTTATGGGAATCAACATAGGCATCCACTAACCGCCCTCGTTCCAGTTGATGTTTTCTTGGTGTCGCACAACCAGAAACCTCTTCTAGGGCTTCAAAGAAGCGATCGCACTCTCGCAACCCAATCGGCATACCCAAGGCGTACAGGGGAACACCGTTGCGTTCAGCTAGTAGTTGACCCCCAGAATTCCCCGTGCGTTGCAACACTTGACCGAACTCAATCGTGGCGCTAGAACCTCCCATACTTTGAATCGCCGCGATTGGCGTTCCCCCTTCTGGAATCTTTTCATAGTCCATTTGCGCGGGGGCGTCTAAGGTTTCGGAGATATCCGGTAGGATCGTTCCTGGACAATTAAAATCGTCAAGAACTTCTTTTAGATAACGGATATCGGCTGGAGAAACTAATCCAGGTAAAAGATTGACCTGATTTGCCCCCCCTTCCAAAGGGGGGGTTGGGGGGGATTCAATTGCTAACTGATCAATCACTGCCCGCACTGTGGCATGGAAACCTTCCATGTGCGTCCCACTATAACTGGGGGTGGAGACATTTAACAAGGTTGGCAATTCCTTGTCGCCAAATTCTTCCTTAAACTCTCTCAACAACCCACTAACATTATCACCAATGGTTTCAGTTAAGCAAGTGGTGGCAATTCCTACAACTTTTGCGCCATATTTATCCATGACATTGAGGATACCTTTTTTCAGGTTAGGTCCTCCGCCATAAACGGCATGTTTTTCACTCAAGGAAGAGGAAGCGATGTCAATGGGTTCGCGAAAGTGACTAATAATATAACGCCTCATGTAGGTGGCGCAGCCTTGTGATCCATGCAGAAAGGGCACGGTTCCCTCAATTCCACGAAAGGCAATACAAGCGCCCAGAGGTTTACACAGTTTACAGGCGTTGGTTGTGGAAACGTAGGCTTCAGTTTTTTGCTTAATTTTGAGTTTCTTAGACATGGTTTTATCGGTGGCAGCGAATTGGGTAATGGTTTATCATTTCAATTCTGGAATAATGGTGCGTTATGCTACCTTTCGGAAACGCGGCGTGAACGCTAACCCTATAACTTAAGTTTGAGGAATAATGGTGCGTTACGCTTCGCTAACACACCCTACAGCTATAGCGCTACGCGCTCGGCAATGGGCAATAGGCAACACCTCGGCTTCGCTCGGCGTGTCATAGGCAATAGTGAATACAAAAGCTTACCTTAAGGCACTAAAGTGCCTACTACGAACAACCCGTTTTAACGGGTTTAAGCTTTTAGCTTGAACTTGAGTTCAAGGCTTGATTTTTACGCGGCACGAATCTCCAGACGGGAGACATAACGGTGCTATGGACTTCTTTGGCAAAATTCACCATTCCCAGAAACCCTTCTAACGCTTCCTTGCGTTCATGATTGTGGTCGCAAAATCCGAGTCCTAATTTATAGGCAATCGGTCGTTCTTTCACGCCACCAACAAAGATATCAACATCTTTTTCTTTTAAAAATGCTGATAGTTCTAATGGGTTAGAATCATCCACAATAATTGTGCCTTCATCGGTGACTTCGTGGAGTTCTCGGTAATCTTCACTGGTTCCGGTTTGCGAACCTACCATCACCACATCCATGCCGATAAGTCGGAAGGCTTTCACTAAGGAAAAGGCTTTGAACGCACCGCCAACATAAATCGCCGCTTTTTTACCTTGCAAGTCTTTGCGGTACTCTTGCAGTTTAGTATATAACAATGTTAATTCTTCCCGCACTAAGTCTTGAGCGCGTTTGAGAATGTCTGGGTCATCCTCGAAGAATCGGGCAACTTTATACAAGGCTTCCGCCATGTCTTCGACACCAAAGTAGGACACTCGTAGAAACGGAGTTCCATACTTTTCTTTCATCATCTTGGCTAAATCCATTGTCGCCCCAGAACACTGAACCACGTTTAATGCAGCGCCGTGCGATCGCGCGATATCTCCGACTCTACCATCCCCTGTGATATTGGCAACAACCTGGACACCCATGCGTTCAAAGTATTCACGGATAATCCAAATTTCTCCAGCTAAATTAAAATCACCCAGAATATTAATACTGCGGGGAGAAATTCCGGTAGTGTCTCCTGTCCCCACTAAGCGGAACATGGCAGTACAAGCGGCATTATAGCCCGCCCGTTTGTTCCCTTTAAATCCTTCTGATTTAACCGGAATGACAGGAATATTTTTTTCTTGGCTAACTCGCCGACATATCGCTTCTAAATCATCGCCAATAATACCAACAATACAAGTTGAATAAACAAACGCCGCATTGGGGTGATGGCGGTCAATCAGTTCCGTTAACGCCTGATAGAGTTTCTTCTCACCACCAAAGATAACATCCCGTTCTTGTAAGTCCGTGGAAAAACTCAACCGATGCAATTCTGGACCCGATGAAAGCGCCCCGCGAATATCCCACGTATACGCCGCGCAGCCTATTGGTCCATGGACTAAATGAACCGCGTCAGCGATGGGGTATAAAACAACGCGAGAACCACAAAATACGCAAGCACGTTGGCTAACTGCACCAGCAAGGCTGTCTTTGTTACATTCCAGGTCAAATGGTTGGTTTCCCTTGCGGTGAATTTGCTTTTCACGTTCTTGGAAAATAACAGGTTCCATATCATCAGGCTCACAAACGTTGTACAAAAATGCTTTTAGAAAAAGTGAAAAAGGTGAGGTAAGCCCCGACACCCGCCAAGAACTCAAGTTCTTGGCTTATAGCTCAAGTCGTCTAAAGACGACTGGAATTCTGGTCAACATGTCACATTGGGTCTGGGCGATCCGCTTACATCAAGTAACAACTGTATCCATTCAATTGACTCGTGTCGCCCTTGACTAATCCTTTCTTTAACATGTTCTAGAATTCTGAGTGAGTCGTCTTTAGACGACTTTCGCTTTTGGTTCCTTGGGTTTGAACCCAAGGCGGTTTAAGGCTGG
>NZ_JAVJQN010000096.1:0-7082 GCF_040218245.1 Coleofasciculus sp. E1-EBD-02
GTACTGTTAACTGTTAATTTAGGTAACGTTGAGTCACCTAAATTAACTTGGGGGAGTTGTGTATCCCAACGCTGACCCTGAGCGGAGTCGAAGGGTACAGCGTGGGTCTTACAACTCCCCCAAACCCCCCTGTTAAGATAAATATGACTAAACTGAGAGTTAAAAGACCCATTGACAATTTTTGCACTATGGGGATCGGGAGGATCAACTTGAGCAAGCATTTAACACCATCTGTAGCAGGTTTAACCCTATTCGCCTTTTTTGCCGTAACCGCACCGCTTCCGGGAATGGCGCAAGTCCCTACATTTTCGCCCCTAGAACCAACGACGGTTACGAATCCACCACCAGATTTACCCTATACACTCGGATCAGGCGATCGCGTGGGCGTAACGATCTTTGATGTTCCCGAATACAGTGGAGACTACCAGGTTTTAGTCGATGGAACCCTAAATTTACCCGTTGCTGGCAGTATTCCTGTAGAAGGGTTAACCATTAATGCTGCCACTCAACGAATTTCTCAGCGATATGCTCCCTTTGTCAGACGCCCTTTAGTCACCTTAACCCTGATTGATCCTCGCCCCCTAAAAATTGCGGTCGCCGGGGAAGTCAATCGTCCCGGTTCCTACAGCGTCACCCTCAACGAAGGGCAACAATTTCCCACCGTGACTCAAGTGGTTCAGCTTGCTGGCGGAATTAGCCGCTCGGCTGATGTGCGAAACGTGCAAATCCGCCGCCGGATGAACTCAGCTACCCGACAAACCTATACCATTAATCTCTGGGAGTTATTACAAAATAGCGATCTCGCTCAAGATGTGACCTTGAGAGATGGTGATGAAATCTTTATCCCCACCACCACCGGAATTGACCCCCTAGAAAGCCGTCAACTGGCAACCGCGAGTTTTTCACCAGAGGCGGTTAAGCCAATTAAAGTTGCCGTCGTCGGGGAAGTGGTGCGTCCGGGTCCTTATACCGTTACCGCCGCCACATCGGGCGCGGCTACGGCTGACCAAGCTGGTGGCGGCGGTGGTAACAATACAGAACCGCCAACGGTAACTCAAGCGATTCAAGTAGCCGGAGGTATTACTCAATCTGCCGATATTCGTAATGTTGAAGTGCGACGCACCACCAGAGATGGCTCTGAGCAACTGATCGTTGTCAATCTCTGGGAACTCCTGCAAGAGGGTGATCTCTCTGAAGATGTGATTCTGCAACAGGGAGATACGATTAGAGTCCCGGAAGCCGAAACTCTAACCGCTTCAGAAGCTACAAAATTGGCATCAGCGAGCTTTTCGGCGGCAATTATCAATGTCAATGTGGTGGGAGAAGTCGAGAAACCGGGTACAGTATCAATCCCAGCGAACGCCCCCTTAAATCAAGCCCTGCTAGCATCTGGCGGATTTGATAATCGCCGCGCCCGCAAGAGTTCTGTGGAGTTGATTCGTCTGCAACCCAACGGTACGGTTAAAAAACGGGAAATCGATGTGGATTTTACGGCTGATGTTAACGATGAAAGCAATCCACCATTGCGCCCTAATGATGTGATTATCGTCAGACGTTCCGGTTTGACCCGAGTCACGGATACATTGGGGACAATTGTCAGTCCTATTGGTAGCGTGTTCTCTGTGTTTAGATTTTTTGGATTCTAGAGCGTCGGCTGGCTGCAGTAGAGACGTGCCATGCAACGTCTCTACAGATAAAGAGGGATATTGTCGCTTCTGTTACCGTTTTTGAGGCATTTCAGTCGATAATTTGATGACTGAATCAGTATTAATAGTATTGTAGGAGAGATAGGGAATCAAGGATTGATTGTTGATGGCTGATTCCCTACTCCGATCAAATTTGTAAATTTCAGCGGTATTCGTGACGATTTTGAACCAACCTGGTACACAATTAAACAAGGTAAAATGATTTTTTGACGAACGCGCTCAATCCACGCAGAAGGAGTAGGGGGAAGATGGAGATCGGTCAGATTCAAGAACCATTATCGCCCAATGGCAATGGGAAACACCCAAAGTATGCACCACCGCTGGTCTACCGGACACCACCTCCGGAACCCGAACCGGATGAATGGACATTGCAACAGTTGGTCAACGTCATTCGGCGTCGGGCGTTAGTGATTGCTGGAGTCGCGATCGCAGTGACCTCGGGGATCAGTTTTTGGACGTTGAATCAGACACCGAAGTATGAGAGCAAGTTTCAACTGTTGGTCGAACCCGTCACTGAGGAAGGAGACTTAGACAAACTTACGGAAGCAGTGGGTGGCGGTGATGGACGGAATTCCACACTGGATTATGATACCCAGATTCAGGTGTTACGCTCTCCTCAGCTAATGGAGGCTATTGTCCAAGAGATCCACAAGCATTATCCTGAGGTCAGTTACGAGTCCTTAATGACTCAGCTAATTGTCAGCCGACTGGGGGACACCAAGATCCTGGAAGGGCGTTATCGGGATACTGAGCCGGAACGAGTGCGGCGGGTTTTACACGAAGTCGCTCGAGGCTATCTACGTTACTCCCTGCAAGAGCGACAACTGAACCTGAAACAGGGAATTCAGTTTGTTGATGACCAGTTACCCGTGCTGCGCGATCGCGTGAATAAGCTGCAAGGACAACTGCAAGCCTTTCGCCAACAACACAACCTCCTCGACCCGGAAATTCAAGCCCAAGAGTTATCCCAACGGGTGAGTGCGATTGAACAGCAGCAGTTGCAAACTCAGGTTCAGTATCAAGAAACGCGATCGCTTTATAATACGCTCTTACAGCAGTTGGGATTATCACCCCAGCAAGCGGTTGCTACTGTAACCCTCAGTGAAGCCCCTCGCTACCAACAGTTACTTAACCAACTTGCGGAACTTGAATCCCAGATTGCCCTAGAATCGGCGCGGTTTACGCCCCAAAGTCCCACGATGCAAGCCTTGCGCCAGAAACGGGATAATCTCTTACCCTTACTCAACCAAGAATCCCAAAACGTATTGGGCGCAAGCCTTACCGAGGCTGGGGTTTCCAGTGCTTCCCCCAATTCGATTCGCACAAACTTGACCCAGCAACTGGTGCAAGCGACTAATCAACTGCAAGTCTTGCAAGTCAAACAAAGTGCGATCGCGCGATCGGCTCAAATGCTCAACCTCCAGGTTAAACAAATTCCCGTCATCGCCCGCCGCTACACAGACTTACAGCGAGAACTCCAAGTCGCCACCGATAGCTTAAATCGCTTTCTGGCGGTGCGGGAAAATCTGGAAATTGAAGCCGCCCAGAAAGCCTTACCCTGGCAGATTATATTAAAGCCAGAAGTCCCCCAAGTCCCCGTGTGGCCCAATACCCAGCGCAATATCACATTAGGTGCGATCGCGGGATTATTGTTAGGCATGGGCGTGGCTTTGCTGATCGAACGGTTGGATAATGTCTTCCATTCTCCCGATGAACTCAAAGACTTGACCAAACTTCCCCTACTGGGCATTATCCCCTACCAAAAACAACTCAAACAACAGATGATGTCTACGGCAAACTTAACCCAGGTGGCATCAGCTTCTTCTTCCGCCAATGGTGAAAAATCTCGCCGCTCATCCCGAAGCTACAATGCTTCTCCCTTCTTAGAATCATTCCGTTCGCTCCAAACAAATATTCGGTTTTTGGGTAGCGATACTCCCGTTCACTCCATTATTATTAGTTCAGCTACCCCCTCAGAAGGAAAATCCACTGTTTCCGTCCACCTCGCCCAAGCCGCCGCCGCTATGGGTCAACGAGTGTTGCTGGTGGATGCGGACTTACGACGCCCTCAAGTTCATCACTATTTGAACCTAGACAACCAGGTGGGCTTAAGTAACGTCATTGCCACTGGACTGACAGCAAAACAAGCAATCCAGCGCCTACCGATGTGGGATCGGTTGTATGTCCTCACCGCCGGACAAGTCCCCCCTGATCCCAGTCGGCTGCTGTGTTCCAAGAAGATGCAACATTTAATGGAGCAATTTCATGCGGTTTTTGACCTAGTGATTTACGATACACCACCTGTGTTAGGACTAGCAGATGGTCGTCTCTTGGCGGCTCACGCTGATGGTGTGATGATGGTGGTGGGCTTGGGTAAGAGCGATCGCTCGGCATTAATGCAAGCCCTAGATACTATGAGAATTTCTAACGCCACCGTGTTAGGCGTAGTTGCCAATGGTGTTAAAGGGTATACCACCCGGTCTTACTACTACTATCACAATCACTATGGAACCGAATCCGACATTCTCAAAGCGAAACAGCTATTGATGAAACGGATGGAGGAAAACATCCAGCCCGATGACGAAAACCAGAAGGATGGCGAATAAAAAAGGTTTAAACCTTCACCTGTGTAGGGGCGGGTTTCACTACTATCATTTCTGTTGCACCTAGATGCGACTAAACCCGCCCCGATTAAATCTGATCATTGACAAAATAAACTAAATGTTGTAATAAGACCGATACCACTGAACAAATTGTTCCACACCCACTTCAATGGACGTATTCGGTTTAAATCCCACATCTTGCATCAAATCATCCACATCCGCATAAGTAATCGGCACATCTCCCGGTTGCATGGGTAGCATATTTTTCACCGCCGTTTTGCCCAAACATTGTTCTAAGGTTTCGATGAGTTGTAGCAATTCAATCGGTTGATTATTGCCAATGTTGTAGAGTTTGTAAGGTGCAGAACTTCTCGAACCAGGTGAAGCATTTCCTGAGGCTTCCGGCGGCGGAATCTTACCCATGACTCGCACCACACCCTCGACAACATCATCAACGTAAGTAAAATCCCGTTGCATCCGACCATAATTAAACACATTAATCGGCTGTTCAGCCAGAATCGCTTTGGTAAATAAAAAGAGTGCCATATCGGGACGATACCACGACCCATAAACCGTAAAGAAGCGCAAGCCTGTTGTTGGAATATTGTACAAATGACTATAGGCATGAGCCATTAATTCATTTGCTTTCTTGGTAGCTGCATAGAGGCTAACAGGACAATCGACATTATCCTGTACTGAAAACGGCACCTTCGTATTCGCGCCGTACACCGAACTGGATGAAGCAAACACCAGATGCTTGATGTCAGAATGGCGACACCCTTCCAGGATATTGGTAAAACCCACCAGATTACTATCCACATAGGCGTAGGGATTTTTCAAAGAATAGCGAACTCCCGCCTGCGCCGCCAGATGGATGACAAACTCGAAGGATTCTTGGGCAAATAACTGGGCAATCCCTTCGCGGTCGGCTAAGTCTAGTTTATAAAAGCGAAACCCCGGTTGGTTCTCCAGTTGCGCGAGTCGGGCTTGTTTGAGGGAGACATCATAGTAAGCATTCAGGTTATCCAGTCCAATCACGGTATCACCCTGGGCAAGTAACCGTTGACTGAGGTGGTATCCGATAAAGCCGGCTGCACCTGTAACTAAAACATTGACCACACTTGAATTCCTCTTATAAACGTCGGGATTGCTTAAGCTGATACCGTTTGATCGGATGATCAAGGCAAGTTTAGCATTCCAGGTATGGGAAACAATCCCGATTAATTTCTCTCGTTCGCCCCGACACATCAACGGGGTTATGTAGAAGAGCTATTCACGAGACGCTGACAATACTATACTTGGCAACGATTAGGGTTTAATTTGGGGAAGTATCACGCCAGTGACCAAAGAGACGATATCAAGTCATTCCATACAAGCCAATCGGGTTAATCAAGACCGAACTCACTGGAAGCAAGTCAGCGTTCAAATTGTGGTCGTCACCGCATTCCTCAGTTTGGGGTTTCTGCTGGATGGCAATATGGGTATCAACAACGAGATAGATATCTTACCCTTTGCCAGACAGTATGCTGACCCAAGTTGGATTCCCAGAGACTGGTATCTCAATCAGCCTCCGGGCTATCGGATACCATTCCTGGCATTTTTTGGCTCAATGGCGGCGGCTTGGGGGTTTTTAGCCACGTCTTTAATCGGGCGGCTGCTGTGTTACACGCTAATGGCTTCAGGATTAGTGTTTCTGGGTCGAAAACTGGGGTTGAGTTTGCCGTTGCTGCTGCTGGCGGTTGGTTTGTTTCTGTATGTGGATGACCATCAAGGTATAGTTGCCCGTGAATGGTTGGTGGGAGGAATTGAACCGAAAGTTGTGGCTTACGGTCTATTGCTGTTTGCCATTGGGCTGATGTTAACGGGTCGCTATCGGCTGATGGCACTTCTGTTAGGGCTAGCTACATTATTTCACACTCTTGTCGGGGGGTGGGCATCTATTGTGATAGCCGGATGGTTAATACTCAGACGCCGCCGCCATTTTAGAAATATCCAGTATCTGGGTTCAGTTGTCGTTATTTATCTGATAGCCAGTGCGCTATCAATTTACACGGTTCTGGAACATTTATTGACCTCGAGTCCCACAGGTGCTGTCGAACCGTCCTATATTTACGTGTTTATCCGTTCTCCTCACCACCTGAATCCCCTTGATTGGTCGGAACAGTGGTGGATAAAACCTGCTGTCTACTTGCTAGTGTTGGCGCTGAGTGTGGGCATACTTTGGCGCCAGCGACAGTCTCAGGAACATGGGGTGCGGATGGGGCTGGCGGAGTTCACACTACTGACGTTGATACCGTTTGGCTTAGGACTTGCGATCGCGCCGTTTGATGCTCAGGGTACGTTCCTACAATATTACCCGTTTCGGCTGGGGGATGTGATGTTACCCCTGAATACTTGTCTGCTGTTTGCTTGCGCCCTGGAGCAAAGCTTTATCGGTAAAGCAAGACCCATTTTGTTATTCGTTTGCATCGTGTTATTGAGTGGAGCTTGTACTGTTCAGGCTGTACAATTTCATCAAGCTTTAGTTGCCCTATCTGAGTTTCCCAGTGAACAACAGGGGATAGACCCCGAAGGCAAAGCGATAAGTGATTGGATTCGCACTAACACCCCTGATGATGCGCTGATTGTTACACCGTTCCGAAAAACCTATACAGAACTATGCAGATCTAGGCATATCTGTACATAGTCGGAACGTGCAGACCAAGACTCACCGCAGTCTACGTTAGACGGGTCATGACACCTTGATGTGAACGCCAGCATCATGCTCTATCGG
>NZ_JAVJQN010000097.1:0-60550 GCF_040218245.1 Coleofasciculus sp. E1-EBD-02
CCAGAGAATTTGTCGTTTAACCCGTTGCCGTAATCAGAAGATAGATAATTATCTTCATCGAGCTAGTCGTTATTTAGTCAATCTCTTAGTTGACCAAGATATCACCACTTTAGTCATTGGGAAAAATGACGGTTGGAAACAAGAAGTGAACTTAGGAAAAGTCAACAATCAAAAATTTGTGACTGTTCCTCATGCTCGATTAATTGACATGATTATTTACAAATGTCAATTAGCCGGAATATCTGTGATTCTTCAAGAAGAATCTTATACCTCAGCTTCTAATTTTTTGAATTTAGATCCTCTACCAATTTATGGACAGCTCACGGAAAAACCTGTTTTTTCAGGAAAAAGAATTAAACGAGGTTTATATCGTACAGAGCAGGGGGTTCTTGTTCAATCTGATGTTATAGGTTCCTACAATATTTTGCGAAAAGCATTCCCAAATGCGTTTAACCGCTATGGGATAGAGAGGTGCGTAGTTCATCCAAGGAGAATTAATCTCTCAAAGTAAAAGCGAAGGGAATTTCTGCAATGAAATTCAGTCTGTCTATATTTGACTATACTTTTACCAACTATAACGTCCTCTGGGTACATATCGAAGGATTGGGCGGTTACTTTATTAGTTACCGCAAGCTAGAACAGTGGATTGCCGCTTGTCGTACCCTAATCCGCTTCTGCCCAAACCTGGAAACCCTCAATACCCTTTGGTTACTCATCCAGCAAGAATCTCAACGATACACAAAAGAAGCCTTTTCTCGACTCGAAGCCATCTGGCAACAACGGCAAACGTATTTGCGCGATCGCTATGTCAAAATGAGGAAATCTTGGCACACACGATGAGGACGCTAACCCTGATGTTCAGAATCGGTAAAATACTCACCGCTTTATCACTCTCGCTATTTTTACTCGTGACGGCTTGTGCCGCACCGTCAACCGCTCCCCCACCTTCTAGCCAAGCACCTCAAACTAGCACTCAGCAACCCACTCAGGTTTCCGGTGAACCTTTGGCTGGGGGGCAGTTTAATCAATTCTTCCCCGACGCTAGCGGTGATTATAAGCGAGTGTTTGCCCAAGAGAAAACTGGATTTGCCGAAGCCAAGCTGAAACAGGATGGTAAGGATGTGGCGGTGCTGTCGATTAATGATTTAGCCAATAACCCCAGTGCAGCGAAGAAATTCCAGGATAGTTCTAAAACAATTGCCGGGTATCCTGGTGTGGAACGGGGGAAGACACAAACAGCGATTCTGGTTCGCGATCGCTTCCAAGTCAAAGTCCAATCCCGTGACGACTCTTTTACCCCTAGCGATCGCGAGGCTTGGTTAGAAAAGTTTGATCTGCAAGGATTATCCCAACTCAAATAAAATTGGTCATTCGTCAAAACACTGATTTCCCAGATTTATTGTCCAGATGCGGGTAGGGGATGAAAGCTTAGTTACACTGATTACACAGAAAGGTTAGTTCTCTATGATTGGTCATTGGTCATTGGTCATTGGTCATTGGTCATTGGTCATTGGTCATTGGTCATTGGTCATTGGTCATTGGGAACAAAGTATAGCCTTACTAAGGCAGGTTAGGACATTTTCTACTGTTCCCTGTTCCCTGTTCCCCGTTCCCTGTTGGGATTAACTGATGTCCTAACGTATCCTCGTAGTGCTATAAAGATATCATTGAAACGATTTATAGGAGATTTTACATGAGTAAATCTATTATTGAATTAGTTGATAATTTACCTGAAGGTGGACTAACCGTTTCCGTCTTGAAAGCCTTAGACTTTGTTGCTCCTGGTGATTGGCAAAATGTGGTTGGCTTTGAAAATACCGTGCGCGAGGTTACAGGGGAAGATGATCCGGCATTAATTCAGGATATTAGTGAACGCGCTCTTTGGCTCTATAACGACAAGTCCCAAGGCTATCAACGGGCAATTTGGCTGTTCCAATCTGTTGATAGTGCGGATTTTGCTCTCGGTGCGGCAGCTTTAGCCAATAAAATCGGTGAACGAGTTTCGTTTCTGGGATTTTTAAATCGACTTACGCCCAAAGCTGATACGGCACAAACCATCGATCTGTGTTTAAAAGTTGTGGCAGAATTGGTGGCGTTTTGTCAAATTAACGGCATTCCTGGAGACAGTATCGGGGATTTTGTCAATGCTTTAGCGGACTATAGCGGTGAGTCGATGATCCGAATGGCGGGACTTATCTGTATTGATGGTTTGATTCCCCTGGGTCCTGATTTCATTCAAGTGGCACAATCAACGCTTTCTGGATTAAGTCCCTCGCGCTTAGAGCAAAATTCCAGCTTTCAACAAATCAGCAGTTTAATTCCGGGAAATAGTTCTGAAGGAAAGCTGAACTTTATTGGGGAAAGCTTCGATGCGGTGAAAGGTTGGATGGGTGGCGTAGTCGCGGCGAGAGGGTTAACGCCACAAAAGGTGGTTAATAATCTGCAAGGATTTGTGGAAATTGCGGATGATAAGTTGGATTATCTAGCTGCATTTTTAGACACGTCAACGAATTATTACGAACATACTGGTACTCAAACCGTCGCCCACCGTTTAATTGAACGAGCTGCGGCTGAAATTTGATCAATAAATTCCCCGTTCAATCTATAAAAAGTAGACGGCGAATGAGTAGACGCCGAATGTAATTCACGTCTACACAAACAAAGCCCGCCTGCGCGGACTTTATGTTAGTCTTGATCTCTCCTTGCGGTAACGTTTCAACCCAGCGAATAACACAAGTGCGATCGCACATCCCCCAGCGACTCCAGAAATCAGCAAGGTATCCGCATGACGCACCGCGATCGCACTATACGCCCAGGCAATTACGAGGGGAAAAGCAAGATCCACTCGCTGAATAATCACCGTTGCTGCAATCGCCGCCCCGACAAGTAGGACAATTGCTGTCCACACCGAGGGGTCAATCCCCCAGCCATTCCAGCCAAGGTCATAGAGTACAATTGCCACATTCAGAATCGTGGCTACACTGATCCACGCCAAATAGATACTCACGGGAATGTGAACATACCATTTCTCTTTCCGAGACACCTTGACAGAACCAATACCCAACCGCCAATACACTCGAATCAGTGGCACTAAAATCCCCAGCATCGCCACCAGCGACAGCGCAAACTGGCGATACTGGAACAAAAATACCCAAACAATCTGGGCAACACTCGCCAGCACTAAACCATAACCCATCTGACGCAGATAAGTATTTTGCCGCTGGTTAGGGAGTACCTGATAGATCCCCAGACTAATCAAACCCAGATAAATGATCCCCCATATAGCAAAAGCATAGCTGGCTGGGATAATCTTAATTTCCCCAAAGAGAGTATTGGAGATTTCGCCGATTGTTAGTCCACCAATCGGCGCGATATTTGCCCAGACATTAATACCAAAAGCGGCAAGGATCGCACTCAATGTGAGAACTTGCCGGAGGCGATCTGAGTTTAAATAGGAATTGAGCCGTTTCATAGTCTCACCGAGTTGAAATCTCGGTTATGCTGAAGGTCACTTGAGTTTTTGCTTAATAAATGACACGAGTTGTCCCATTTGTTTTTTCAACCCATCAACTTCTGACTGTAAATGTTCAATTTTTGCATTTAATGCTTGAACTTCGTCTGATGAAACACCAGGAGCTTCACCCGCAGGGGCTTCTTCTTTGGGGGGTGGAGCCATAACGGGGCGTTTTTTCGCCTTCGCCATCGCTTCCTTAATTGCATCAACCAGTTGCTTCTTTTCAAAGGGCTTTTCGACGAAGGCAAAATACTCAAACGGCTCTGGTATCTTCTCGGTTACTTCTTCCTTACGACCTGACATTAATACTAAAGGAATACTCTGGAGAGTAGCGTCACTTTGAATTTGTTGAAAAACATCCCAACCACTCATTTTAGGAAGAAGAAAATCTAACATAATTAGGTTGGGATGCTCCTGACGGATTTGATTAAGACCTTCAATACCATCTTTGGCTTCTAACACTTCAAAGTTACCGGGCGGCAACATTTCTTTAACACGCATCCGGATAACTCTACTGTCATCAATAACTAATATTTTATGGCTTGCCACGACTGACTCCTTTGGAAAGGTAAAAGAAAAACGTCTTCAGCCCAGGTAGACCAGACCCCATAACTCCACTCAGACAGACCTCATAGAGTCTGTTTGCGGGAAAATAACGGATGACCGACCGACACCTGTAACTCTTTTGCTGTTTTGAGATTGAACCCAAAAGCACTCGTTGTCCATGATTCTAGAGTAATCTGCTTGGTTGGTTGAGAGCAAAACTCGGATCAAATCAGAGTCAGAGTAAAATGCTTTACCATTTTTATCGTACAGAGTAACACTGTTGCTGATAGCTCACCACAATTATTATGGATTTGCCGACTCAACCCAATCTGTCTGCTAAAAACCTTTGGCGAGAGGAAATTACTGCTCTACCCAGTTGGTTACGACGCCCCATTGGTAATGCCAGTGATATCTCTACGGTGCAGCGCATTGTGAAACAACGGCAAATTCACACGATCTGTGAAGAGGGGCGCTGTCCCAATCGCGGGGAGTGTTATGCCAACAAAACGGCGACCTTTTTGCTAATGGGTCAAACCTGTACCCGTGCTTGTGCGTTTTGTCAAGTGGATAAGGGTCATGCTCCGATGCCTCTTGATCCCGAAGAACCCCAGAAAATTGCCGAATCGGTTCAGTTGTTGGGATTACGGTATGTGGTACTGACATCCGTAGCGCGAGATGATTTACCCGATCAGGGTGCAGGTTGGTTTGTTGCCACAATGGATGCCATCCGGGGACTGAATCCAGATACTCAGATTGAGGTGCTAACGGCAGATTTTTGGGGCGGGAGAACTCAGGAGAATCAAACGCCAACCGAGTTGCAGCGCCAACGGGTGAAAACGGTGGTTCAGGCGCGTCCGGCTTGTTATAACCACAATATTGAAACCGTCAAGCGATTGCAAGGGCGAGTGCGCCGGGGTGCCCAATATGAGCGATCGCTTGATGTTCTCCGCATCGTTAAAGCCCTTGACCCGACAATTCCCACGAAGTCAGGATTAATGGTAGGACATGGAGAGACGGAAGCTGAGGTAATCGAAGCCATGGAGGATTTACGCCGTGCTGAATGCGATCGCCTCACCCTAGGGCAATATATGCGTCCCTCCCTGGAACACCTGAGAGTGCAACGCTATTGGACACCAGAGGAATTTGAGCGACTGGGTGCGATCGCCAAAGACATGGGTTTCACTCATGTCCGTTCGGGTCCCTTGGTTCGTAGTTCCTATCACGCGGGCGAGTGACCAGAATGAACGGGATTCACTAGGAGGACAAGGGAACAGGGAATAGTGATTGGATTCATCAAGCCTGATCGTGTGTGGTTCGTCCACCGACATTCAACGCTGGATCAAGAGGAACACCAGTTCCATAAGATTCAGTCACTTCCTGGGGGAGGTTGGAAATAACGGCTTCCTCAGTATCTTTATCGTCTACAGGTGTATCCGAAACCAAGTCAGTATCTTCGATGGGTACATCAGAAAGATTTCCGGCTTCTTTTGGGTTGGGTTCGTTGTTTGCTTTAGGAGTCATATCAGCCATAATGTTTCTGTGAATCCTGCGACTATCTATAACTGCAACCTATCTTAGGATTCGAGTAAATCGAATCTGCAAATAGGTTCAACAACCCTAACCTAGCTATCGCTTGAGGTTAGGGATTGCTAGAGACAAATCTAGCAACGCAAGAGTTGAATATCCGCACAGAGTCTAAACCTGGTACAAACTCTTGGATACTTCCCTAGTCCAAGTTATCTTTAAGGCTTTTTGTCGAGCCGCTATTCAGTTAGGACATCTTGGTTTAGATGCGGGAAGGGACTACACACTTTCACTCGTGAGGTTTATCACCATGCTACGAGTACCAGTTCTATCAAAATCAGGCAAACCCTTAATGCCAACAAAAGCTAGTAGAGCTAGACGTTGGTTAAAAGAAGGTAAAGCCAAAATTGCACACAACGACTTAGAATGTTTTGCCATTCAGTTAACCTTTGAAACAGCAGAGGAAACGCAGCCTATAGCTTTGGGCATAGATCCAGGCAAATGCTACTCAGGCATTGGGGTTCAATCAAGTCACGCTACCCTCTGGATGGCTCACCTAGTTCTACCGTTCAAAACAGTTAAAGAGCGGATGGAGTTACGTCGGGTCATGCGTCGAGCAAGACGAGGAAGGCGGATTAACCGAAAGTTACCCTACTCTGAGCGGTGTCATCGTCAAAAGCGGTTTGATAATCGCAAGCAAGCCAAACTACCTCCCTCAATTCGAGCTAACAAACAGCTAGAGTTGCGGGTAGTCAAAGAGCTGTTTAAGTTGTTCCCCGTCAGCGCCATTCATTATGAGTTGGTTATGGCTGACGTAGACAGAACCAGTGGTCGCAAATCGGCTCGGTCTGGCGTTGGCTTCTCTCCAGTCATGGTCGGTCAAAAACAAATGTTGACTTGGTTGTCTAAACTAGCTCCAGTGACAACCCACCAAGGATGGCAAAGGGATGGTAATGGAACTAGCCAACTTAGACAGTGGTTAGGATTAGCCAAAGACAAGAAAAACAAAGCTAATCAGACACCTGCAACCCATGCTGTCGATGGCGTCGCCTTAGCCGCGTTTGAGTTTATCCAATGGCGGGAATGGCACTCGAATAATGCCAAACATGGAAGTTGGTGCGGCGATGTTCAAATCACACCTGCACCATTTGCGATAATCCGTAGACCGCCCGTTAGTCGCAGACAATTACATCTTTGTGTTCCGTCCAAAGGAAACAAACGGCGCAAGTATGGCGGTACAGTTACCCGTCATGGGTTCAGAAAGGGTGACAAGGTTTTAGCCGAAAAAGCCGGGAAGGTATACATCGGTTGGTGTTCTGGAGACACCGAGAAACAGGTTTCAGTTAGCGATGCTAGTTGGAAACGGTTAGGGCAGTTTACTGCCAAAAAAGTTCGGTTGTTGCAGCGAAGTACGGGGTTAATCGTTCGCCGCCAAGCGAAGTCGAAATGTCGCGCCTTCAACTGGATTGTCAACACCTCGGCTCCGCTCGGTGTTGACCCTGAGCGAAGCCGAAGGGTCAAATCTCCCCTTGTTGACTTGTACTGAGCTTGTCGAAGTAAAGGGTCGATTTGACCTCTATCCCTCCCCGCATTGCTTCGCTGAATGTGGGGTCTCACGAGGTATACGATGAAAATTCATCAGTCTCGATCGTGATTGGGTTTTGAGAAAATAGTCTTGACTCAGATACCGGGCGAACGGCACAACGGGTATTAAGCGAGGCGAAACATATATCGAAGCCGACTTGGTTGGCAAATTCGATACAGTGCGATCGGCGCATAAATACCTAGGGCTGTGCCAAGGATAAGGTGCGCGATCGGATTGGTAAACCCGAAAACATATTGGAGGAAAATTCGTAGTGATGCCGAAGCGATTGTATGAGCCACGAATATTTCTAGCGACAAGCTTCCCCACTGTTTCACAAACTCAATTCTATTAAACCGATCCAGGAGAATCGCCAAAGCAACTGAGGCGGTGATGCCAAAGATAGCCACTATAGGCGTCAGTAATTTGACCGCCATCAAATTGAACCCAACCGCTAATCCCACAGCCCAAAATCCAGCAATTGTAACCATGAGCAAAGTTTGGGTTTTCCATTGACTCAACTGTGACATGAATCGACTACTGCCTACTACCGCCCCCAAAGCGAGGTAGATAGCATAGCGGCGGACTGAATATAAAACCCTCCACGAACCCAAGCCAACATCAACAATTTGCGTCAAGTAAAACAAAATCGCCAAAATTAAAAATACTCTGGAAGAAACATTGAATTTGCGGACAATTGCGTAGACCACCATGATGACAAACAAAGTGTAGAGAAACCAATATTGCATCACGGGTTGGTAGATAATTCGCCACAAGTTACCCAAGGAAACTGAATTATTGGTATAACTTGATGCTATAGCCTGAAGGACAGTCTGAAGCACTGACCAGACTAAGTAGGGGTAGGCGATAACTTTGAGCTTACTGACGACAAACTCTCTTAGCGGTTTGGAGGCGGAACGCTCAATAAATAATCCTGAGAGGTAAAAGAATAGTGGCATGTGAAAGGAATAAATCCACTGATCAATCGAGACAACTATTGTTGAAGTCTCAAGGATTGAGCTATTAACTAAACCTCGGAGCGTATGACCAAAAACGACTAAAAATATTCCGATCCCCTTGGCATAATCAACCCATTGCACCCGCTGTTTAGTCGCTAATGGAGTTTGGATTTGTCTAGAGTTATTAGCCATCAGCCAATCCTCAACTCAGGGTGCATATAGCAATTCCCGGTTCGATGTGATACATCGTTAAGGGCGCAAGCTTTGCGCCCCTACATTGACCCTTCATTTAGATGTACCTCACAGGCTGAGAAAGCGCTATATCTATGGGAATGTTTAATTATACTGAAAATAAAACATTTTGGAATTTAGGTTAGATTTTAACAGATTTAAACAGATGGTTAATCAGGAACGAAGAGTGATACCCAATCCGGGTAACGCTACCCCGTTATAACCCAGTCCGCGCAGGCGGACTTTGTTTGTGTAGCAGCGATTTCAATCGCCTCCTCTTGCTCAACAATCAACGTTCTTAACTTTGGATTTTAAGCGCATAGTCCCGGAACCGATCCAAATCGGCTTGAATCGTAGACTCGACAATTCGACCTAAAAACAAACCATCCATCAACTTACCCAAAATACCGGGAATATCGTAAGCCACTGTAAGTTTAACAACACTACTACCGTGGCGATCATAAAAGCGTACTGCACCCCGATTCGGTAAACCATCAACAGATTCCCACTGAATAATCTGATGGGGGACTAATTTCAGAATGCGAGAGATCCAGCTAAATTCAAAGCCACTGCTGGCGAGTTTCCAACGGGATAAATCTGGATTATCTTCTAATACTTGTACCGAGTCAATCCACTTCATCCAGCGAGGCATTTGTTCTAAATCAGACCAGAGGCTCCAAACAGTTTCCATTGGCACCTCGACTTCAACTTGTACACTGTGTTCTAGCCAGTCAGAGTTATTTGTCATTTGTCATTCGTCATTTGTCATTTGTCATTTGTCATTCGTCATTTGTCATTTGTCATTTGTCATTTGTCATTCGTCATTTGTCATTTGTCATTCGTCATTTGTCAGGGAATAGGAAACAGGGAACAAGTAATTCAAATTCATAATTCATAGCAAGTTGTAGATCATAATAGTAGTTTCTCTCCCCCTGCTTCCCCTGCAAGGGCGGGTTTAGTCACGTTATCGGTTGCTTCCAGAATGTTATCAGTAAAACCCGCCCCTACACCCCTGCTTCCCCGGTTCTTAGATATCTTTTAAGTCGTGGTAACGAGGGTTGGTTCTACAGGTTGTTGTGCATGTTCTAGAATCGCTTTAGCCGCACGCCGTCCGGATAGAGTCGCGCCTTCCATACTATCGATGTAATCTTGTTGGGTGTAGCTCCCTGCCAAGAAGAAGTTGCTCACTGAGGTTTTTTGGTTAGGGCGATAAGGGTCCATGCCCGGAGCTTCTCGGTAAAGCGATTGAGCTAATTTAACCACACTGTACCAGGTCATGTTCAATTCTCGCGAAGACGGGAAGAGTTCATGGACTTGCTGGAGGACATGGTGGGCGATGGATTCATTATTTTGCCGGATAAATGGATCACCGGGCGTTAGCACTAATTGCAACAATGACCCTTGTCCTTCTTTGTAATAGTCACCGGGACTGGTTAAGGCTAAGTCAGCAAAGCAGGAAAAATCTGCATCGGGAGTATAGAGGAGATTATCCATCCCCGTCGCTTGTGCCAGTTGCTTCCTTTTTTGAGGATCGTGGAGTTCTGTCACCCAACCATCAAACCGCAGTTGTACGGTGGCGACAGGTACGGTGTCTAGCTTGTAGAGATTGTCAAACTCTGACCATTTGCGCCATGATTCTGGTAACAGACGCTGCACTCCTGGCACATCGGCGGCGCAAACGTAAGCATCGGCGGTAATGGTTTCTTCGCTTTCACCTTGGGCGATGACTAAACCTGTCACGTTAGCTGAGTCTCCTGTCTCGGTGTAGAGGATTTCTCTCACCCGTCGCCGGGTATAAATTTTTGCTCCTCGCGCTTCTAGGTAATTGATAATCGGTTGATGTAAGTATTCATTAGGCGAACCTTCCAGCATCCTGAGAACAGAGGCTTCTGTTTTTGCAGCAAAGAACTGGAAGATTGTCAACATGCAACGGGCAGAGATATTCTCTGTATCGATAAAACCGAGGGCGTAGGCGATGGGATTCCACATCCGCTTTAAGCTGCCGTTAGACCCCCCATGCTTGCGGAACCAGTCGGCAAAGCTGATTTTATCTAAGTCGCGAATCGTTTGCATTGCCCCGTTAAAGTCTACCAACCCGCGTACTAGGGGACTGGTTCCGAGTGCGATCGCGTTTTGTAGCTTATCCTGGGGTGATAGCTGGGAGGTGGTAAAAAAGGCTTTGAGTCCATTAAACGGCGCTCCGGTGATAAAGCGAAAGTCTAGCGCCCCCGTGCGCCCACCCCGATTAATAAAGGTATGGGTATGTTCCTTGAGACGTAGGTTCTCCAATGCCCCTACCTTCTGCATCAAGTCAAACAAGTTGTAGTAGCAGCCAAAAAAGACGTGCAACCCCATCTCGATGTGATTGCCCTCGGCATCTACCCAACTGCCAACTTTGCCGCCCACGAATGGACGGGATTCAAAGATTTCGACTTCATGTCCGGCATCGACTAATTCTACAGCCGTCGCCATTCCGGCAAGTCCTGCCCCAACGATCGCAACGCGCATCGTAGCCCTTCCTTTTCGGTTTTCTTTACAGATTGTAATAGAATTTGGGTTCCAGATGCAGCTTATTGGTTTGCGATCGCCGTTGATCCCAGTTTTGTTTGCGGGGATGAAATCTTGATAAAGTTGGCTAAACCGACTTGCTGATGTCAGCCAATAGGAATTAGAATGTACACAGTGTCTTACATGTTATACATTACGTATTACAGGCTTACCAGTCTACAAAAATTGGGTAACGCGAATATCTCGCCAAAGAGAAAGCAGGCAAGGTTACTCAATCAGAACATCAGGGTTGCTAATCAAAGGTAAAACACCAGTCAAAGTCCTTCTACTGAGTTAAGGTCTTAGACGTGAGCCTAATCCTAACCAAGCCGACAGGCAATAGCAGTTTTCATGTCACTGTTTTTGCTCAATCATTCTTAATGCAACTCAAATGTGTTTGAACAACAAAGAACTTAAAAGAGAGGAAGAGAAAGTATTACTATCTTCCCTAGCGGTTGAAGTCGATACTATTTTTTTGAAGCTTCGTAAAGCGGATCAAGTCATTCGCCATGAACTGAGTTTACTCGATCATCCCAACATTCAAGCATTTGAGAAGAGTCAGGTTGAGCCAATCAATGTAGACCAATTAAAAAAAATTATTTATAAAATCCCGCCTCAACATTTATTGGTGGATGAGTATGTTCTCTACATGCTTGACAGCAAGACAACGAGCATATTCGGTTTAGTTGAAGATTATAATCATTCCCTGGAACGTCGCAAGAAACTGCAACACAGCAATAATCCGAGTGATCTAAAGAATGTTGATGAAAATTTAGCCTATGCGATTCGTCGTTTGGGGGCGATGATCTATCATTTAAATATTCACTTAAATTTGCTAACCGTCTTGTTAGTTAAAGCCCCGGTTTTGACCGAGCATCAGCAAATAACTATTAACGAAAGCAAAGATAAGTTAGAAAAAAAGCTGCTAGATGACTGGGATAAATGGCACGACAATGTTCGGTTTCTAGAAATCACCATTGATGAGCCTTATGCGATTGTAACGTGGGCGATGGAAGAGCTTGGTGGAGATGCCATTCTCCAGCATGAGCAAGGCAATTGGCAATTGATGACGATTAGCACAAGCCGATTCGATGCTAAAGCCTTTGAACCTGTAAATATTTCCTCGGATGCAGCTCAACGCCTGCTCAAGCGTCATTACCAGAAACTGGGATATTAATTAGGGCTGGCTGCACAACTCCAAAACCCTTAGCCATCAATACTTTGATGTGTGTTAACAGTTACTTGTTTTTCAGGAAATCTGGTAGCATCCTTCACGCATCATGGCATCACCGAACCCGGAACAATGCACCATTACTCCACCAGCTTCCTCTGCTCCCACATTTCTCAAAAGTTTTGCTATCTTAGTCGTCGAAACCTTTGCCTGGAGTAGGTTTCGAGCATTTTTGACCGACCCGAAATTTTGACAGAGTGTAGAAAGCCTTATTCTACGGTTAATCCAGGTTGTATGAGCCTTTGGGCAATTGTGGTGAGACCCCCTCACCACAACACTTATTCAGCAGCCCCTAATTACTTGGGAAGTATGTCAGGGCAAGCACAAAACGTTCTTGTCGGTTGGGTAGAGCGATCGTGAAATCCAAAGGCTCTCATCGGAGTTGAGTTACCATTCGAGGAGGCTCCGCCTACGTACTTGAACCCAAAGAGAACATGGAGCGTGAAAGCAGATAATATCTGAGCTAACCTACCACTCGGAAGATGCTCCATCTATGTGACGGTATCAACGCCTGAAAGAATATGACAGTCCGTGTTTCAATTGAAAGAAGATGAATTTATCGGACTTCTAATGAACTCAAGACCACTATCCCGAAATCTCTTAACAACACTGATTGTTGTTGTGATAACATTGGCTGGATTGTACTGGTGGTTCCAATCACGCTCCACTCCCAAAAAATCAGAACTTCCTGATTCAGAGACAACTGAAGCCTCCGAAATTTGGCGAAATGTTCAGCTTGAACAGACGATCTCAGACGCCGTTAGTCGAACAAAGTGGATCACCGCGTTGGTCATTAGCCCTGATGGGACACATTTGATTAGTGGCGCTGATGACCAGACGGTAAAAATTTGGGAGTTAGAAACGGGCAGACTGATTCGGACTCTGCGAGGACATTCAGATGCAATTTCTTCAGTTGCGATTAGTCCTGATGGAAAAAGAATTGCCAGTAGTTCCGATGATAAAACCGTTAAGTTGTGGGACTTTGAGACAGGGAATTTACTGCAAACTTTTGAGGAATTTATGCTAAATTCTAGTGAGGCTAAACCCGATTCTAGTGAGGTTGAACCAGACTCCAGTAAGGCTAAACCCGATTCCAGTGAGGTTAAATTAGTTGCATTCCCTGACAACCAAACCTTAATTGCTGTTGGTCATCGACAAAACCCTGATAATGATGAACAGACCATAAAAACAATAGAACGTTGGATTATTGAAAAAGAGTATAAACGCCTTGATCCCCTTACAGGGGGATTAGGAAAAGTCCGTGCAGCCGCCTTCGATTTAAAAGAGCAACTTGTTGCAATTGCCAGTGAGGAATCTAACCGCGTTGATTTATGGCACTTAGGGAGTAACAAAAAGTTGACTAGCCTAAGAGGAAGGTTTCCAGATGTTCAAGAAATTGCCTTTGGTGCTAATGATGATGGACAATGGCTTGCCATTAGCGGAAATTACACAGCGGTTGAACTTTGGCATCTGACAATTAAAAAGCCAAATGATTTACAGCGCTTTTTGAGAATAAAAGAATCAATAAATTCTCAAGAGAAGGTTCAAATTATTTCTGCGGCAACAGGTATCATTGATTCTCTGGCGTTTAGCCCTGATGGACAGACACTATTTGCTGGATCTAGGGATCGAAGCGTAAAGATTTGGAATATCAGCAATGGTGATTTAATTCGTATTCTTAAAGGAAATTCGTCCTGGGTTGAAGAAATCGCTATCAGTTCTGACGGTAAAACTCTTGTAACTGGTAGTACTTTGGGTGAAATTAAAACTTGGCAACCTTCATCTAAAGGCTTAACAGTTAGCCAAGAGGTAGCTGAAAATGTGAGAAAGCTCAGAAGTTCTCGCCAGTGCCGACAGTGTAACTTAAATGGTGCAGATCTAAGAAACTATTCTCTAGGTGAGGTTGATTTACAGTGGGCAAATCTTAGTGAAGCTCTTTTGAATGGTGTAGATTTAAATCGTGCGAATCTACAAGATGCTATTTTGTTTAAAGCCGATCTCCAAGATGCTAATTTGTCAGATACAAACCTTTCAGGCGCTAACTTGGAAAAAGCAAACCTTTCAGATGCAAATCTAGAAGGAGCAAATTTTGGAGGAACTAACTTGAAAGATGCTAAATTAAAGGGGACAATCATGTCTGAGACTAAGGTTGAAAATAAAGTTAATTCTCCAGAGGAATCTTCATATGAGTAATGATATGATGACCCGTAATGAATCATCAGTAATAGAAGTTGCATCAATACACTGAGTCTGTTACACCAATCGAATTCTACGAATGTTTTTCCACAGAGCTTGATACTGCTGACTTGTACTGTTAGGTAGAAGATGCAGGAATTCACTGTTATTGAAAACAAAGGATTCGGGTAAGAGTACCGAACTCTGTCGCAGTGAGTCAGGTAACGTAGCCGGATTTAGGGTAACCAGTATTGGTGAAGCCGCATGACTTAATAACGAAATGTCGATCGCGGATTGTTGTCGCCAGCAAAAATCAATCCATTGCTGAGTTAATGATTGGGACGTTTCTGGTTCTGGCGATTCAGCAGCCGTCTTCTTCACAGCAGGTTGTACCCACACATCTGCCCAAAGAGAGGTTCCTGAACGAGGAATGACAGCTTGAATTTGGCGATCGCGTCCGCGCAGGGATAGGATATCGGTAGACCAACCTACGGCTAACCAGGTATCGCCTAACACTAAGGGTTCTAGATAGTGATCTGAACTGTAGAGTTTAACCTGTTTATGCAGGTCTAAGAGTTCAGTTTTCAGATTGGGGACTTGACTCAAGTTTGCGGTATTATAGGAAAATCCTAATTTTTTCAAGGTCAACCCAATCACCTCTCGCGGACTATCAAGTAACGAAATGCGATCGCGTAATTCTGGACGCCATAAGTCACTCCAATCTGTCGGTGTCCACCCTAATTCCTCAAACTTATCCCGGCGATAGGCAATTACTACTGTCCCCCAGCGATAGGGTGCGCCCCAGATTAATCCCGATTCATCCAGTTGTCCTTGGCGATTGCGTCTGACAATCCCTTGCCAACGCGGGGGTAGCTGTTCCCATCCTGGTAATGTTGACAGTTGTAGCGGTTGAATCAGTTGCTGCTGAATCGCAGATTCTAACCAATAATCGCCCAACGTCACTAAATTAGCGATCGCGGGAGGTTTGCGACTAATCAGAGGAAGGGAAAACCCAGGCGAGGATTCTGGGTTTTCTGATTGTCGTTTCCACACCCGAAGGTTCTGGTATATATCCTTAAGCTGGGCTTGTGGGTCAAACTTGAGCCTCACGGGTGACTCCAGGGTTCGGCGAAATTCAGCCAATAACTGAACCGGAATTGAATTTTGCAACAGTCCTACATTTAAAGCCGTTGACTGTCTATTGCCACACCCAGACGCCAATTGCCCCAGTGCTAGGGCGCTAGCGCCCATGAGAAAGGAGCGTCGTTTCATCCCAAAAATCTGGTGAATTGAGTAAAAATACTACGTTGTATACGCTTGCTCCCAACAAACTAACACAATTTTGGTGTTCTGTGAGACTGACAGCCAAAGAATCCATCTGCTATACAAGTGACCAGTGTTCCGTAACTCGTTGAGTAAATCTGGGAACTTATCCAGAGTTCGGACTGAGTTGAAGGCACAATTGTAAATAAAATATTAAATATTTAGATTCGGTGACATTGAAGGAAGACACAGCGAAAATCTAGGAAAAAAAGGTGATTAAAGCCCAAGATAAATAATTTTGAGGGTTGACTTAATGGTTGAAACTTATGCGCTGTGAACAATCAGCCGGATATAGGGATATGAATTGTCTCAAATAGTTAAATGAATCCGCAGGAAGGTAGCTTTTGAGTGTAAATTGACTAGCATGAAATAGAACTCGCTATGGAAATTGGTAATCAGATGGATACAGTTCAACAACAAATCAACGCCCTAAATTATAAAGTTGATGCCATATACCAAAGTATTGAGCAACTCAACAACAAGGTATCCCAGTGTCTCCCTGAAGTCCCACCGATGTCAACTGTAGACTCTGAGCTACAGGCATCAACCGCAAAGGTTAATGACATCCCCGTCTATGCGAATCCCCAACTGCTGGACTCTGGGATGGAACATAAAGATATCCTGATCGAGGATAACGGTGAAGTCGCTCAATTTCATACGAATCACAACGGAAATCATAATTCAGAGAATTTCCTGTCTGCTGATGTGCAAGTGCAACGTCTCACCGCCCAATTGACCGCCGCTTACAATCGCATTGCGGCTTTAGAAGAACAGCTTCTCGCCCGCCGTATTCACTCTTGATCATCAATCCGGGTTAATGGTGTTGAGCCAGAAGTGCTTGAATGGCTTGCAGTAATTGAGTAGTGTTCCATCCTTGGTAAAGATGGGACGCGATCGCACATCCTCCCGCACCGACACCTTCCTTGACATATCCTTGTTCGTAAGCCCGTAGCTGCGGATAACTTGACTGGGCAAAACTTAAGTCAGTTGCCAAAAGGGGAACACCGCCGATCGCTCGTGCTAATCCCACAGTATCACCCGTGGGATCATCTGCCACCCAGCGAGTTGTACCGACAACCACCTGCTTAGGTTGCCATGGTAAGGAATCAAGACGAAGAAGCGCCAACGCCCGTGCTAGTGCATAAACCGCCAGCATTTGTGTCCCTCCAGCTAACAAAACACCAACGCTTTGACTTGCCCCAATCACCATTCCGGCGGCTGTAATTTGCATGGGATCACCTACGGCGGCGACTAACTCGAAGGGATCAATGAATTCTGCCAGTTTCTCTTCCCAGTCTGCCTGTTGTAGTCCAATCCGAACGATTTCTGCTTTTTGGCGATGATTACAGTGAGGATGGCTGCTATTGACTTTACCCATGGCGGCAATACCCAACCCCGTCAACACACTCAAAGCCGTTGTGGTTCCGCCAACGACGCATTCAGCAATCATTACATATCCGTTTGGGGTTAGAGTTGCCAGCTTTTGACCCCAAATTAAGCCTTGCTCAAATAGCTGTTTTACAGTATTGATGGGCAAGGCTTTTCCCGTGGTTAAACAGTTAGCGGGTAAACCTCCTAAATCTATAGCTGGGACGGCTGGCGGTTGAAGTAAACCCGCATTGAATAGATAAACCGGAAGGTGACAAGCTTCAACGACAGCACGAGAAATCAGGACAGGCGACGCCCCAGCATCCAAGGGAGGTAGAGGATACTGAGGATTGGCAGTAAAACCATTAACCAAGAATTCAGCATCCGCGATCGCAGTATACTTCCGATCCTCTGGAGTTGCCCCAGCCGCAGAAATGCCGGGGATCAACCCTGTTGCCGTAAATCCTAAAATGCAAGCGAGTAGGGGCGGTTGTCCCCGATACTGCTGCAACCATTGATTTCCTTGAACAAACTGGGTATAGATGCGGATCAATTACAAAGGACGAATGACAAAGGACAAATGACCAATAACCATTAAACTAGGACAGGTGTTTCGGATTGATCCAGTTCTCGAAACAAAGGTGTACTCAAATAGCGTTCACCAAAACTGGGCTGTACCATAACAATTAACTTACCCGCATTCTCCGGACGTTTCGCCACCCGAATTGCGGCACATAAAGCGGCACCGGAGGAGATTCCCGATAACAACCCTTCTTCTCGTGCCAAACGGCGACCAAAAGCGATAGCATCTTCATCACTGACTTGAACCACTTCATCAATCAAGTCTGTACGCAAAACTTGAGGGACAAAGCCAGCACCAATCCCTTGAATCTTATGGGGTCCGGCTTGTCCGCCAGAGAGAACTGGACTACTGGTCGGTTCAACGGCGATCGCGGTAAAATCGGGTTTACGTTGCTTAAGCACTTCGGCAATACCAGTAATCGTACCACCAGTGCCAACGCCAGAAATAAGAATATCGACCTGCCCCTCAGTATCTGCCCAAATTTCTTCAGCCGTCGTCTCCCGATGAATTTTGGGATTAGCTGAATTCTGAAACTGTTGCAGCATAAAGGCTTCAGGAGTGCTTTCGGTAATTTCGTTGGCTCGGCGAATTGCTCCTTTCATTCCCTCGCTTCCGGGTGTCAGCTCTAGTTTGGCTCCATACGCTTTCAGCATAGATCGCCGTTCCATGCTCATCGTATCGGGCATCGTCAAGATTAGCTCATATCCTTTAGCGGCGGCTACCATGGCTAAGGCAATACCTGTATTCCCCGATGTTGGTTCCACTAACACCGTTTTTCCCGGATGAATCTGACCCGCTTCTTCTGCTGCCTGAATCATACTCATCCCGATGCGATCTTTCACAGAAGCGGCAGGGTTCATTCCCTCCAGTTTCACCACAATTCGTCCTACACATCCCTCGGCTTGAGGAATCCGGTTGAGCTGAATTAGGGGAGTGTGACCAATTACTTCTGTGATATTATGAGCAATCCGCATAGTTTCTCCTTATCAACGACTCGTCACTTCAGAGTTAATCTATCCTACCGCCTTTACTCCAATTACTGTTTTGGGTTAATTCCTGTTCTTTTACCACAGGTATCAGCGATTTTTGATCGCTAACGCTAACCCCTCGATATTTCAAGGGTAAGATAGTTGACGTAGCTGGAGGTTTCACCAAATGGTGAACTCTCAAAGCCTGACCCCGATATTTTCCGATCACCTCATCTTCCGTTACCTCAACCTGGGCAGGGCTTAGGTCATAGTTAACGCCTCGATAAACCAGCTTAACGTTATTCTCATCCAGCAATGAGGACTCTGTGGCGGGCTGAGACGATGAAGAACTGCGTCTATGATTGCTAAAAATGACTAATGCCAGCAGCAATAATTGAATTTGCCAGGGTGCTAAACATAACGTTACAACTAAGCTAACTAAAGCAATGGCAGCGGCAAGATAAGCCATTTCATTAGCCAATTGTTTAAAAAGATACGCAGTGACGAGGAAAATCCCCAAGGGAATGATAAACAATAAAGACATATCTAGTGACCTGTAACCTACTTAATCTGTTATCTTAGCGAATTACCAACGTATCAACAGGTGAGCCAACCCTGTTGTAGCAATATTGACAGATAAGTAGTCGGACAAAATTAAAGTTGATGGTAGGAATCGTCATTTGTCATACTCGCTCCCTTGAGAAGACAGCTACGTCATTCTTCTTATCTAAGGGTTTGAGGCGTGTTTACAAAAATTAATAATCCAGCAAAACTTGTACCCACTGAGGCGGACGAGGAATGGGACTTTTCAGGCGATCAAAGATGAGTAACGCCACCAGATGAACCACAAATAAATAAATGGCATTGTTGATCACAATTGCCACAATTGCCACCAACTGAATTAACGTTAAACTGGGTTGAGCCAGCAACCCCAGCTTGACAAACCCCCATTCCACTAATTCGGTAATTTGAGTCATCACATAAACCCACAGATCCTCACTCAAAAGAATCGAGAGTAACCAAAAGCGAAAAAAGAATCCTAAAGTTCCTAGTAGCGTACCAATCCCAATCGAAAATAACCAATTGGCTTGACGTTTCCACAACGCGCCCAACTGAACGCCCATCAAACCGTAGGGAATCAAAAACAGGATACTGCGGGTTGGTCCTTGTAGCACCGACAGCAATAACCCTGAAACCAGTGCCGCCATCCAAGAGGCTCGATTTCCCCGACGCATATACACCAAGGCGATTGGCACCGGGAAAAACATCTTCAAGACTGGACCGAGGGGAAAATAATAATTAATTAGCCAAATCAAACTCGCTGTACTGGCGAGGAACGCCGTTTCCACCATGACGACAGTGGTATTGAATTGTCGCTGTTGTGCCTGCTGTTGGGGACTCGCCGAATTTCTGTCCTGATTAGGGATTAGCCTTTCAGGTCTAGCATTGGTTGATGGTTCCGTCTCTGGCTCTAGTTCCTCCACCAAATCCCATTCGTCATTAACATTTTCTGAGTCCTTCGAGGAGGATTCAGTATTCTGATCGGGATTAGGGCGAGGCACTTGGGCATCCTCAAAAGAATCGCTCATTCAGCTTTTATCAACGCTTGATCAACCTCCACTTTAACGCCCCTTTCACCTCGACATGATCGCTTGATCCCCTTAGGTAGCTAAATCTGCCTCAAACCTTACCAATGCCAAAGGACATAAGACAAATAACACTTCTAAGCAATAATGCGTTCTAATGCCGCCAGATCCGGGATAAACATAATATCGTGTTCTCGCTTAATCAAGCCTTTTTTTTCTAGCTTCGTCAAAACTCGCGTCACTGTCTCCCGCGCCAATCCACTCAAACTGCTTAACTCGCGATGGGGTAAGTTGGGAATCTCAGTACCTTGCTGCTTGACTTTACCCTGACCCTCTGCCAAAAACAGGAGCGTGTCTGCCACTCGTGAGGTACTATCCGACTCTCTCAGGCGGAGACGGCGATTAACTTGGCGCAAGCGCTTTGCCATAAGCTGAGACAAACGAACCCCGGCTAAAGGTTCATCATGAATAAGCTGGATAAAATCCTGGGCAGGTATACTGCCAATCGTCGTGGGCGTTAAGGTAATCACATCGGTAGAACGAGGCACCTCATCCAGCGCCGCCATTTCGCCAAAAATTTCCCCCTTCCCTAAAATGTTGAGGGTCACCTCTTTCCCTTCCAGGTTATAGGTACGAATTTTTGCCCAGCCCTCCAAAATGAAGTAAACCGAGCCACCCCAGTCATTCTCCAGCAAAATAACTCGATCCTTGGGGTGGCTGCGAGTAACAACATGAGAAGTCGCTTGATTCACACTGGCTTCTGGTAAGCCAGAAAATAAAGGAGCAGTGCGAATCAACTCATTAACATTAGAGTTCATTTCGTGTGAGCTGTATCGATCATCCATGAAGCCAAACCACATTGTATACGCCGTGGACAAGTACGGCGATTTGTTATCCTCAAAAACTTAAGCAAGTCCCTTCCTGTTCCACAACAGACACAAAATTGAGTCGTTGTGGTACAAGCGCCCCTCATCACCCCATCCAGACCCGCCATAATGGCAGATACAAGGGACTTATGTCCTGATCGATGAACGGCGCTATACTCCCTCGAAGTGCCTTCAATTCTAATCCTATTGGAAATTAAAGCTAATCAGCCGGAGATTGGTACACAGCTATTATGCTGCATATTGAGGGAGATTTAACAACTTAGATGCCTGTAATCAGGACTTGAGAGGACATCGGTTAGCCAGAATACGTTTTCAGACTAGGCTAACGGCAAGCGTTCAAGTTCCTACATAATAAAAGCAGGCGATCGCAATACCTCCTGCGAAGCGTGAACATAAGTTGTCAGGCGTTCCACCGTGACTAAACAGAAGAAAATCCAATCGCTGATTGCTGATATTGACAGTCTCCTTGCCAAGTTTGGCTCCCGTTTCCCTTGGTCTAAACCCAACGATTTAGCCCGCGATCGCGAACTCCTAGAACGGGTGCGTCGCTATCTGCTGTCGATGCAGTCAGAGGAGATGGCAATGTCGCCATCCCCCGAATCAGCCATTACACCGATTGTGCAAGCGGTTGCCCAAGAAATGGAGAGCATCCGCCAACAGGTGACAGAACCCTTGCAGGCTGAATTGTCAGCATTACGTCAACAGCGAGAGTCCTTGACTCAAGAAATTCAGCACCTTGAGCAGAAGAAACAGCAATTGCAAAATACTGTTACCGCTAAAGGGAGGGGACAAGAGCAACCTCTCCCAGAATTTGCTCAGGATTTAATTCACCAGTCAACCGAACGCCTGACCCAGCAACTGGCTCAAATCTTACTGAATTTAGAAGCCCAACTGCTCAACCCTTCATCAACATCGGGATCACCAGGGCAACCTACCTCTGGGATAATGTTACCTCAAGAACGCTTAGAGCAACTGCGGCAACTGCAACGGGAGAGCGATCGCATGTTGCTCAATCTCGATGCCAACCAACGGTCACTCTTTGATGCACTTGATCGGGATCTACAGGGGTATCAACAGTCTTTGTCTCAAGGACTTGACAAAATGCATCGCTTGAGCAATCAAGGAGAGCTGTTATTTACAGCCCTGGTCAATCGCCTCGCCCAGCTATTGGGACGAGAAACCTCAACCTTGGTGCAATCGTCTCAACCTTGGTCAGAGGTGACAGAATTATCCCAGTCAGTGCCTGATTCAACGTCATCGACGTCAAAACAAGAGGGCATTTTTGTGGGCATTGATCCAGTGTCTCAGCCTGAATTCAATGTGACCCTATCTGCCAACGCCTTAACCCCATCCCCACCAACCCAGGCTCAACTGCCGTCTAAAATTGCCGATCAGCAATGGACGGAAGAACTCGATACAGAAAATTTAGGAGGCAATCCCCTAGACGCCTTGATTGGCTGGGATATGGATACCTCTATCTCAGACAAGGATTCAGAATTTCAAGACCTAGATTTCCTCTTAGGCATCGATAGTACGCCGGAGTCCACACCATCATCATCCCCCTCAACCCCAATCTCTCAGGCGGACGCCAAGCAACCCGTAGACCCGGAGGTTGCCGATCAAACTGAAGTCGAGAACCGCCACCATGAAATTGATGAGTTGTATAACACCCTATTTGGCACAGACGCTGTCCCCGACTCTAATACCCCTCCTCCAGCCAATACCGCCGAAGTGACGGATGCGAATACCTCAGCGACATCAATCACGACAACGGACTGGCAAGATGATCGATCCCCGGATCAGGCTTTCGGTGAGACTGAATCGGTGGAGATTGCTGATTATCTATTTGACGGATTCACTGATCCGGCTGATGAAACGAGTGTATCCGAACCCTGGATTGAAGGCATAAATCAGGATCAACTATCGTGGGAAACCTTATTATTTGAAACGCCAACACCTGACGCCCCGATTGAGTCAGAGATAGTCGCCACGCCAGAACCCGCCACTTATCCTCACCAGGAAAGGTTCGGCGAGTCTCAAGACGTTAAAACAATTACTGCCCTAACCGATTTACTCGATGAAATGGGGTTAAGTTATTCCCCCCCCGTAGCCGATATCCCATCCATAGCGGCGACTCGTGAGGAAGAATGGTTTTTGGAACACCCTGGAGAAACTGATTCCCCCGTTACCTCAGTTGAGGATCACTATATTCCCGCCTCACCCGATGAAGATTTGCTAGTCAGCGATGAATCGCAACAGTTTTCCGGTCAAGAGATTAGGCTAGACCAAACTACCCTCCAGCAGCTTAGTGAAGACCTACACAGCTTTGAAGCCGAAGACCATCTGAATATTGTCCCTCAGCCGTCCCCGTCTCGCGATCGCATTGTCCCACCCCCAAACTTCGATTTAGACTCAATCGAGTCGTTGCCCATGTCAGAGGAGTTGTTGGCAGAAGATTGGGAAGAGTTTGCCCTCCATGACCTATCCCAAGAAGATGTTATCTTCCCAGATTGGCAACAGACTACCCCAACTGACCGAGACTTTCGCGAACCTGATCCCTTGGTGAGTGACTCTGAGGAAACGACGCCACCACCATCTCCAGAGTTGGACGATGTTTCTGATGATTGGTTCGAGGAATCGATTGACTTAGAGCAAGACAATGTGGTAGAAGAATATGTCTTGGAAGACTCCGTGACTCCTGATCAACAGTCCGTGAGCCAACCTCAAGAAACGTCTTTAGAGGATGGCGAACAAAATAGGGATTAGAGTAGGGACACGGCAGTGTCCATTGGTGTCAACTTAACCTCAACCCCTCTCCCACGCCAGCCCTCACCCCCAGCCCCTCTCCCAAGCTTGGGAGAGGGGAGCAAGAGGGGAGCAAGAGATCCGGTTCCCCTTCTCCCGTGCAACAAAAGCGAAGCATCCTCTGTCCTCCCCCGTGCAAAAAACGCGAAGCATCCTCTGTCCTCCCCCCTCTTGTAGGGGGGAACGAGGGGGGTAGGGGGGAACGAGGGGGGTGGGAGTTGGGGTTAGGGGATGAGGGGGAAATGTCGAGAAGTAGATAGACACAGCTTAAAATCTTGCCAGCATTGGTTTTCTACCTTAAATTGACGCGGATGGACACTGCCGTACCCCTACAGGTAGGTAGGTGGTGTGACTTGATTATCGAATTTGCTAGTGGATACTAATAATCCTCTCTGGTACTTAGGAATTGATTTCGGCACCACGGGGCTGTCGGCTGTGGTGTTGAACAAAAACACAGGTCAGCACTACCCTTTATATTGGCAACAGGAATCGTCAACCACCAATCCCAATTCTGGCGATCGCGTATTTCGCTTACCGACACAAACCTCCGCGAGTCCTACCGTGGCAAAAGCAGCAGGAATAACGGTGTCCACGGTGAAACCCTATTTACCGTTGGCAATTCCTTACTATTGCCCAGAACGTCGTCAGTGGGAACCGATGTTAGTGTTACCGGATGGACAGGTTCCTCTTTACTGGGTGCGACGATCCTTACAGGCAATGTTAGCCACTTTAACCCCAGAGACGGTTCGCACCAAGGTGTCATTGCAGGTGGGGGCGATCAGTCTAGAATCCGAATTACTAGCAGACGCTTTGGCACAACTCGCAGGTGTCATTGTCAGTTATCCAGCCGATTGGGGCGATACCTACCAGATTAATGTTCGGGAAGCAGTATTGGCTGCCAAGTTAGTCAAGGAATCGCAACAAATTGTCTTCTTAGAAGATGCGATCGCGTCCCTCTTAGCCGCTTTTCCCACGCCTGAACCCGCCTCTCCCCCCTTGACGCCTGAATCGACTACACTTGGACGTGGCTGGACGTTGGTGATCGATAGTGGCGCAACCACTACGGAATTGGCATTAGTGGATGTGCCTTACAATCCCCGCCAATTAACCTACGCCGATTTTAAACTTCAAAGTTGGTCTTACGCAGGTGAGGCGATTAATCAAGATATTATATGGCAGCTAATCTACCCTCAGATGTCTGAGGCGCAATTAGCACAACTGAATCTTAGCCAGGATTTAGAACTCCCCTTACCCGGTCAACCTGACCCCAAACGACGCGATCGCGCTTTATTCGAGTTACAGCATTCGGTGTTAGGACAGGCGCTACTGAAAGCGGCTGAATATTTGAAGCTGATTTTGCCACACAAAACCGAATTTACCCTGGAATTGGGTGCGTATCGCTGGACGGTGCAGCAAAAAGACTTCAACAGTGCCATTATCACACCGTTTATTGAACAACTCAACCAACAGGTTAACCGACTACTGATTCAAGCCGGACAATCCCAACAGGCGATCAGTCAAGCTATCTGTACGGGAGGAAGCGCTAAGTCAAACAGGGTGAAGCAGTGGCTTCAGGACAAACTACCTAATTCTGCACTGATCCAGGATACTGTATCGTCCCCGCCTTGGGTCGCTACTGGACTGGCGAGGTTACCCTTGTATCCCCATGTCTTTAATCGCTTTCAGCAGCAATATAGTGACTACTTTCTGCTATTAGAACTGCTTAAGGCGTTTCCCCCGACAGAAAAGGAATCAGGAATTCGGGATTACACTCTGGCAGAAATTAAGCAACGCTTAGAACGTCAAGGTCTCAACACAGTCGCCTGTGATGAACGTTTAATCGGGTTTTTGGACGGTGAGTTACCGCCAGGATTGATCCCAACTCGCGATCGCCTACAGGGGTTCTCTCTAGCTTCTCCCCAAGATTTCCCTTATGGGGATCTGGCTGATGCCAAACTGTTTTCACCCGTAGGCGATCGGCTTTATCGTGCCAATTTCCAGCAACACGACCGTCTACGTCAATACCTCAGACTGATTGTATCCAGTCTATCTCAAACGTTTGATGAGCCTTTAATCATTAATTTTCATCATTGCTATAAATAAAAGCTATCAACATACTTTAGAGACGTTGCATATAGCGTCTTCTTATGAAACATAGATAAAAACCCTGACAAAATAGAGAACGAGACGCTCGCACTACAACTGTTCTCTGTTTCCCATTCCCTATTCCCTATTGCCTCTCCCTACCACAAGACTTATTTAGCAGCCCCTACTTATTCAGTAACCTCTAAATCAGTTGTGAAATGGCAACCCTCACTGGATAAGGGTTTTAGCCCCATTCATGTTCACGCCTCATTTAAACGAACTATGACTATATAATCTACATCTTAGGATAGATGCCAAAGGTAAAGTCATTACTTAGACCCTAGATCGCGCTTTCAGCTTTGATTAGAAATTGTGAGATTGGGTAATCCTCGTTCATCTCAATCCATGATCTTCATCATATCTTCATAAAAACTGCGTTCAGTCACTATAGAATTGTAAAGAATTCGTGAAGTGTATCCAACGGACTATTTTTTTTTCGCAAACCTCTCAATAATATAGAACATGATAATCGGCTAAATAACTTACAACTTGTAATACAACTGAGCTTACACTGTGTTTACTACACCAAACTGTTCCACACCCTTGCCGGGTGATCCCTCCCAGATCCAAAGTTTCTCCCGGTTAATTGTGCAGCATCAGTCGGCGACCTGTAAAATTAAACGTCTCATTGATATTCTGGGAGCTGTGGTTGGCTTGTTTCTGACTGCTTTTCTTGCCATACCAATTCTGATCGCGATCCAGATTGACGATCCTGGTCCTATCTTCTATCGTCAACTTCGCTGTGGTTTACGAGGTAAACCCTTTCGCATCTTGAAATTTCGTTCAATGGTTGTAGATGCTGATCGCAGGCAACATTTGGTGCAAAATCAGGCAAGAGGTCATATCTTTAAAAATACCAACGACCCTCGCATCACTCGTGTAGGTCGGTTTTTGCGGCGCACCAGCTTGGATGAATTGCCTCAATTTTGGAACGTGCTTAACGGCGAGATGAGCTTAGTCGGGACTCGTCCGCCCACCCTGAATGAAGTACAACACTATAAGCCGCATCATTGGCAACGATTGAGAACTAAGCCAGGAATGACTGGAGAATGGCAAGTCAATGGTCGCTCTAGTGTGATTGATTTTGAAGATATCGTGTCGATGGATCTGGCTTATCAGCGCAAGTGGTCTCTTATCTATGACTTCCAGCTCATTCTGAAAACGATTGCTGTAGTTCTGAAGAAGCAAGGAGCGCATTGAACCGACGTGTATCTCGGTTTAAGTTGCTATTGCCGAAAAAATTCTTTGTAATTTTTCAATCCTTAATATTTAAACAACATCCAGCAATTAAAGTTTTCTAATCCTAACTTGATTAAACTAAAAAAATAATGTTCAGGGACAATTGTAGGGGCGGGTTTAGGGACAATCGTAGGGGCGGATTTAGGGAATCAATCGTAGGGGCGGGTTTAGGGACAATCGTAGGGGCGGGTTTAGGGGCTAAATTCAGCTATTCACCGATAACGGAACAACAAAACCCGCCCTCCTCACCGATAACGGAACAACAAAACCCGCCCTCCTCACCGATAACGGAACAACAAAACCCGCCCTCCTCACCGATAACGGAACAACAAAACCCGCCCTCCTCACCGATAACAGCCAAACAAAACCCGCCCTCCTCACCGATAACGGAACAACAAAACCCGCCCTCCTCACCGATAACAGCCAAACAAAACCCGCCCTCCCCACCGATAACAGCCAAACAAAACCCGCCCTCCTCACCGATAACAGCCAAACAAAACCCGCCCTCCTCACCGATAACAGCCAAACAAAACCCGCCCTTTCTCACCGATAACAGCCAAACAAAACCCGCCCTGATTCATAAATCTGATGACACTACCCACATGGATTACATTTTCTCGATTACTGGGACTGCCCTTTATTCTATACGGACTGCATGATCCGACGGATCAGACGCGCTGGATTTGTCTGGCAATCTTTCTAATTGCCGCAGGTACGGATTGGTTAGACGGCTATCTGGCGCGAAAACTGGATCAAGTGACAGATTTGGGCAAATTTCTTGATCCGTTAGTGGATAAATTATTAGTCTTAGCCCCCCTTTTAGCCTTGATCGAATTGGGTCAAGTTCCCGCCTGGGGTGTGTTTCTAATTTTAGGGCGGGAATTAGCGATCGCGGGTTGGCGAGTGAACCCCAATTTGACCCAGGAAATTAGTGGCGCAAATATTTGGGGCAAACTCAAAACTGTAACTCAAATTACGGCAGTTGCCCTATTAATTGCACCACTCCCTCCGGTGTGGGAGATGCCATCCCTTGTCCTATTTTGGCTATCGGTTGTCCTTACCCTAGTTTCTGGGGGAATTTACCTTGTGCCTCAACTTGCGGCTAATATTTGGTCATCTAATGAGAAATCCACCTCCGCTTCGTGACGCCCAGATGCGAGGTAATCGTTTTGAAATGAGTCCTTCAGCCCCGATATCAAGTCATACTCCGGTTCCCAGTCGAGTTGAGTCTTGGCTTTATGGACATCCGCAAAAAAGTGTTGGGTTCGCAGGGGGAACGCTTTGCGCTTGCCAAAATCAAATTTTTTGGGGTTGTAATGTAAGAGGTCAAAATCCTCTGGAGATTTACCCGCCGCGACAATACAGGCGTTTGCCAAGCCGTCAAAGGTGACATAACGATCGCCGGATACATTATAAACTTGTCCAATGGCGTGCTGGTTCCCTAGTACCAGAGACATGGCACGGGCTAAATCTTTACAATGTCCCAGTTGTGTGATATATAGACCACTACTGGGAATTAGGATCGGGCGATCGCGAACAATACGGTCAAAGAACCAGGCTTCTAAGTCATTGTAGTTTTGAGGTCCATAGATATAGGTTGGACGAATCGCGGTAAAGGGAATTCCTTGGGCGTCTAGATACGCTTCCGTCTCATGTTTCCCTTTGTGACGACTTTTGGGATCAACGGGATCGCCTTCAACATGGGGCATTTGGTCAGATTGTAAATAGACTCCCGCCGAACTCATATAGACAAAATGCTGTACTTTGTCTTTAAATATCTCAACTAGGGGTTGAGTGTCACTGAGTTCCCGCCCATTATTATCAAAAATGGCATCAAACGCTTCTCCTGACAGCTTTTCCTTGAGTTGGGTAGCGTCTTTGCGATCGCCGTGAATCTGTTGTACCCCTTCAACAGGGGCGGGTTTATTCCCTCGGTTGAACAGTACCACCTCATGTCCTTGTTCAACTAAGATTTTGGTTAAGTAGACTCCGATGAAGCGAGTACCACCCATGATTAAAATTCGCATGATTATCCTTCGTCATTCGTCATTTGTCATTTGTCATTTGTCCTGGGTTACGGGTTTGTCACCTCAAAAGTCCTGATCCAAACCACCACCAGAGAATTAGTGATTTGATCGTCCTCGTTGAAGAGCGATCGCATTGCCTAGATTACCGCATTGCCATGGTTCAAGACTACTCTATCGATTTTACCGACTACCTGCGATCGATTTGCGGTGTCTATGAACAGTGGTGGAAGCTTGACAAACTGACGGAGACGATATATATGCAACAGGATGCATCGGGAAATCCGCGATCGCCTTTTCAGTTTAATAACCCCTAGAATACGAGTTCGTAGTCAGCGCTTTAGCGCTTCTGGCACGCTTCGTGCCTACTACAAACTTTTTTAACCAAAGAAAGTTCTAAAATTAGAGAGTACAATCCTAATCTATCAGTGCAATGACTAGCCGCGACTAAATAACCTTTATTTAGCCAGAAAAAATGAGACGTTCTAGGGAAATAGGCATAGCCATACCCTCTACAGATTTTACTTAAGCAAAAACCACAGTTCGATTCCCGTAAACTAACACCTGATGCTGTAAATGTAGGCGTACTGCCCTGGCTAATACCACCCGTTCTAAATCTTTCCCCTTGCGAATCAAATCCGCCACATTATCCCGATGATTAATTCGTACCACATCTTGCTCAATAATCGGTCCAGCATCCAGTTCGGGTTTGACGTAATGAGCCGTTGCCCCAATAATTTTTACCCCACGTTGATAGGCACGATGGTAAGGTTTTGCTCCCGTAAACGCAGGCAAAAAAGAATGGTGAATATTGATAATTTGAGGAAATTGCTCAATAAATTCAGGACGAATAATTTGCATGTACTTAGCCAAGACCACCAGATCGATATTATAGTGACGTAGCAGTTCAAGCTGTTTGACTTCTTGTTCGGCTTTATTGTCTTGAGTAATCGGAATGTGGTGAAAGTCAGCGCCAAACTGTTCGCTAATCGGTTGTAAATCGGGGTGATTGCTAATAATTAAAGGAATTTCCGCCCCCAACTCCTGGGCTTTTTGCCGCCAAAGTAAATCGAACAGACAATGATCTTGCCGACTCACCCAAATGGAAATTCGAGGCACGCTATCCGAGAAATGAAGCTGCCATTTTGCCTGTAGGGGTTGGGCAATTGCCGCAAATGCTGGGTCAATCAACTCCCGTGGTAGGTTAAAATTATCTAATTGCCACTCAATGCGGGTGAGAAATAGCCCGGTGTCAAAGTCTGTGTGCTGGTCGGCATGAATGATGTTACCGCCGTTAGCATAAATAAAATTGGCAAACTTGGCAACTAATCCCGGTTGATCAGGACAGGAGATTAACAGCGTAGCCGTTTGGGGTTGATGCTTTCCCTTGCTCATTTTTTTCCCTGTAGCTGAAATTCATCGACGAGAATGCAGTGATTCTATCAATTTATTCGGTAAAAATTGTATAGGCTAAATCAGAAAACCCTTATCGACGCTTTCCTTGATGAATCCAAAGCCGATGACACCGCCAATCATTGGAATTACCACCTATAACTATAAGCCAACGGGAAATTTTTATTCCCCGGCGGGTTATACTCAGGCAGTCCAGTCTGCCGGAGGGATACCCATTTTGCTTCCGCCTGTTCAATCTGATCCTGCGGTGATCCTGAACCAGGTGGATGGGTTAATTTTTACAGGGGGGGGTGATATCGATCCCGATTTCTACAATGGTTCCCCTCATCCGACAATCTATGGCACTGATCCGGAACGAGATCAGGCTGAATTGGCACTGGCGAAACTAGCATTGGCGAAACACAAGCCTGTTTTAGGGATTTGTCGCGGCTTAGAAGTGCTGATGGTAGCGAGTGGGGGTGATTTAGTCCCCCATTTACCAGATGAATTTGGGGAAGATATCTTGCATCGCGAGGAAATGCTCAAACCGAGTCAGCATAAGGTGCGGATTTATGCCGATAGCCAACTATCTGGAATTATGGGAAAGGAGGAACTTACTGTTGTCTCTTGGCATCATCAAACTGTGCGTACAATACCTTGTGATTGGCAGACTGTCGCTAAAGCCGAAGATGGCTTAATTGAAGCATTAGAACATAAACAGCATCCTTTTGCGATCGCGCTGCAATGGCATCCGGAACTCTCCCTCCCAGATTCCAGACATTTCGCCATTTTCCAAGCGTTGATTCAAGCCGCAAGCTTTGATCAAGACGAATTAAACCCGAATAGTTTTCATTTGCAGACGACAGGCTGGGGATGTGGATGAACTGACCTAAACCGTGACGGTTTTTGAGATAATTGCCAATTTTAGGATAATTTATGCATAAATAAAATGATTTTGATTCGTTAAATGCATAAATTATCCGAATTTCATGCCTAAATATACGAAACTGCAAAGTAGAACACTCCTCGATTGAGTGGCAGACATTGCAGTGAGTAATATGATTAATCGATTCATTCCGGAGGAACTCGCGATCGCGCCTGCGTATCCTGCCGGATATCCGCCGCATCTCACCTTGAGAGAGGTATCCATTGATGGCAATACCTCCGTCCAGATTTGGTCGCCCAAATCAGATGCCATCTTGCTACCTGAAGAGGTAAACCTACTTAAGAGCGATCGCCTGCGTGTAGAAGTGATATGCTCTAGATTAGTTTGGTTACTTGGAGCAAATTGTTCAGAAAATGATGACTATTTAGGGACTAACGACAAGTTAATTTATCAATGGGAAGATGTCACCTATTTTGCGGGTAAATATGGGTTCAACCCTAACGTTATTGATATATTGTTTTGTCCTTCAACGATTCGCCCGATTTATGGATCATCAGTCCAGCGATTCGGCACACATTTGCCAAACACCCCGGTACAGTGGGTTATGGAACCCGCCTGCTGGGAAATCTTTTTCCTGGAAATTAAACCCGTGTTTGGGGAATTTAAGGCTGAACCACGTAGCCAACTTTTATCGGTTATCGTTTGGACAGGTCAACCGATTAGTAAAACGGTAGTCGATACCTGATTGTTCGGATAAGCGGTCATGCATCTAAATTGGGTATTAGTAGCGAGCAAGATGCTCGCACTACAAGGATTTTGCTATTATTGACGTTCAAGATTGAATTTTTTTCTCCATCTCCCCCAGCTCCCAGACGTTCCACCGGAACGTCTCTACAACCCCAGCTTCCCCAGCTTCCCCATCTCCTTGTCCCCCAAACGCGGTAGATTCAAGTCAGCATCTATAATTTATTGGGTGAGGAGAAAAAGACCATGAAGCGACGCCACTTTCTCAAATACACCAGTCTGGCAAGCACAGGATTAGCTTTTGCTGCTTGTAACTCGGGGAATCTGTCCACCTCCCAAAAGAATAACTCTGCTGAGTCCTCATCTGCCTCAACTGTTGACTTTGGCAAACTCGAAAAAACGTACCTAAACCTCGGCATTATCCCGATTACCGAAAGTGCGCCCCTGGTTATCGCCCAAGAATTAGGCTTTTTTGCTCGCTATGGACTTAATGTCAGCCTGAGTAAGCAAGAGAATTGGCAGCAAATTCAGGATGGCTTACTCGACTACCAGTTAGATGCGGCTCAAGCTTTGTATGGAATGCCAATGATAGCACAATTAGGAGCAGAAGCCGCTCCCATGATTGCCCTGATGGTACTCAATCTCCATGGCAGCAGCATTACCTTATCTCCCAAAGCCTGGGATGCGGGAATTCGACCAGCGATTGAATATTTCACCTTTCAGGAGTTTGCCGATTCCTATCGCCAATATGTTCGCAAATTCCAGGAACCGCCTATCTTTGCTACTGAGTCGAATGCTTCCATGGATTATTACATTAGCCGCTATTGGTTAGCCGCGATGGGAATTAATCCGGAAAGTGAGGTTGAATTTATGGAGATTCCTCCTTCCCAAATGATTTATAAAATTCAAGCCGGGGTGATGGATGCCTATAGCAGCAGTGAACCGTGGAACCAACAGACGGTTTTGCAGGGAAATGGATTTATCGGCAATACCTCACAGAATATTTGGACGGGACATCCGGGAAATGTGCTAGCCACAATGCAAGCTTGGGTGGAGGAACATCCCGCAACTGCTAGGGCTTTAGTTGCGGCAATTATAGAAGCCTGCCAGTTTTGCGAACAAGCAAAAAATCGTCGCGAAGTTGCCCAAATTATTGCCCAAAGCAGGTATTTGGATACGGATCAGGACTATATTGAACCTGCTTTATTGGGTAACTATAGTTATGGTGGGTTTGACAACCAGGAACGGCTGGAAACGATTCCGAATTTTTATCAGTTTTATGGTGACAATAGCGATGATCCAGAGAAGCCGAATCCAGTTAACTATCCCTGGCGTTCTCATGGAATGTGGTTGCTGACTCAGATGATTCGTTGGGGTCAAATTGAGCAGCAAGATTATCCCAAGGATGCCGATGAAATATTGGAGGAAATTTATCCGTTAGACGTTTATACAGAAGTGGCGGAGGCATTGAAAATTGAGCTACCCAGTGATCCGATGAAAGTAGAACCTGCTACCGTTTTTATTGACCAACGCCAGTTTGATCCGAGTGATCCGATTGCTTATCTGAATAATTTTGAAATTCAGGCATAAGCCACTTCGACTTCGCTCAACCCACCAACATTAAATCAGTGACATTTTACTTAAGGTGAATGGTACTGATTTTAGAGTTTGTAGTAAGCGCTTTAGCGCTTCTGGCACTAAAGTGCCTACTACGAACCCAGCTTAAATCAGTGACATTCTACTTAATGTAAAGTTACAGTCCAAGAGGTAATCTTTTATTGTGTCTTTTGAATTCTACAAAAATATTGGCGAAGTCTTAAAAAAGTATGAAATTAATTCCTCGGGAACGAACTATATCATCGAAACTGAAATTGCTGTTCGAGAATCCTTTAGAGATGATTTAGAGTTTTGTCTGCGAGAATTAACCTTTGAGGAGTCAGACTATGCGATTTGTGAAACGATTATTTTTCCAGTTCTGAAAGAGCTTTATCGTCTTTATCGAGATGAATTTACTTTGTGGAGCCACAAGTCGCTGATTTATAATGAAAAATTATCAGGTGTACCTGACTATATCATAGCCAAACGATCGCCTCTGGGCAAAGAAATATTTGAGCAGCCATTTTTTGTGGCTGTTGAAGCTAAACGGGATGATTTTATTAAGGGATGGGGTCAATGTTTAGCTGAAATGGTGGCGATTCAGAAAATGAATGACCAATCTGAACAGCAGACGATATATGGAATCGTATCTAATGGTCAGCTTTGGCAGTTTGGCAAACTCCAAAACAACCGTTTTACCAAGAATTTTGTAGCCTATACGATATATAATCTTGAACAACTCTTGGCAGCACTGAATTATGTGTTTAGGCAATGCGAACTAGAATTAGAGGCAATGACAGATGGATGTAGGGGCAATTCATGAAATTGCCTCAAAAAAGATTCTGGAGGAGCGATCGCACACTACGCACTCCAACATACTGCCATCAGAATTAGCATTAAACTGAAGGAGAAAATCTGTAGCAACCTGCTCAATCGCAACACAATCACACTCTGGGGAACACTTCAATCCCAGCACCACGCAAATCCTGTTTTGCCCTTTCCTAATTCCCGTCCAAGGTCTAACGTATATATTGAGTCGCTGTTCCAGAGCAATGACCAATCCGATCGCATGACCTTCCAGCCAACCGCAGCAGGCTGACAAGCGATCGTTGTTTTCATGGGTTGCTGTCAGCACCAAGAACCAATCGGATTGCGTCGGTAAATCAGCTAACTCGAAAAGAGCGTCCCAACCTATTTTGCCAGCCAACACTTGCTCTGAAATTGCCGCCCCTCGCTCCAATTCGCCGCGCAAAATCTGGGCAGTTGATCGCGTAACATTACGGGCGCTGTTTTGACAGGGTTCAATGGAGGTGATCACAGGTAGCCAGTCATAGTGCAACCTCTGGTATTGTCTACCTGCTGGGGTTAAGGCTACAGGCTGACTCCAATCATGCTGGTTGAGTACCTGGAAAAAATGGGCAAGTAATGCCTCAAGCCCTTTATCCGCATCAGTTTGGGGATAACGAGTGCAACTCCAAGCCGCAAGTAATGCCCAGGAGAAGCTGCCCAGAAACCCCCAAGCATTGCCGTGAATTTGGCGTACCTTCGCCCATGCCCGCACTGCCCTTAATAGCGCTCGGAAAGACTCTAGCGGTACAGACTGGCGTACTATATCTGTAAGGATATCAGCTTCCAAACAACCCACCAGTGCTTTCCAACTCACTGGATCAAACAAGGGTCGTGCTGCCTCTGTGAACGGGTCAAGCGTCCCTAGTTCAGAAGGACGACGGGCATAGAGGAGATCGACAGACACGCCTTCAAATCCCATCCTCAACAGAGGTATTTTTGCGGATGAGACGACTTGGGCGCGATCGCATAACCCCTCCAGGCGCTGTCCCACGCTTTCCAAAAATGCCTCCCCAGACAGATACGCCGGAATCAGGCAAAGAACGTCCAAATCGCTTTGCGGACTCTGCACGCCCAAACGTGCCGAACCCAATCGATGCAGCGATGCTGGGAAGCCTAAACACTCGGCACAAGCTTGCTCGACTAACGCTAAGATTGTTTCGCGATGCTGGCGTTGCGCCTGACTCAGCTCAGGTTCGAGGTGGTTCAGTCGCTGCATTAGGTTAGTCTTCTCTTCCCCAGCTTCCCAGACGCGCCATGGCGCGTCTCTACAATCCTTGCTCCCTTGCCCCAAATGTATGCGGTATCGCACCTTAAACGGCTGATCACCGCGACGGCTAATCAGCGCTACGGAGTCTACGAGAAAACTCACCGGATGCCAGGAAGAAAGCTGGGCTTTGGCTTCTTGTGCAGTGGGAAACTGACCCACGCTCAGATGCGGCGTAAACCCTGCTGCTGACTTTTTGCTTTGCTCGTCGCACTGCGGGAACAACTGCTGGAGAACGACTTGCAACTGATAGAGTGCATCTGGGGGTTGGGGAACGGGGCGCAACCATGCCGTACAGCTAGAGCGATGCTTGAACGTCTCGAAGCTGGTGAGCGTTACCTCAAAGGGTTGCCATTGGGCAAGTGTAAGTGCGATCGCTTGTGCGGCTTCCTCGAAATACTCCTCTGGCACAAAGCCATACAGCAGATTGATGTGGGGCATCCAACGGTCAAACCTGCGATCGTAACGGCGGCGAATTGCTTGAATGGCAGGTAAGACTTCAGCTGAGGGAATCACCACAACTGCACTGCGATAAACTGGCGGTATTGCTTGCAATGCTGCTGTTGTGGATGTTGAGTAGTCCAAAACGGCACGGATGCCAAAATGATCGGATGGGTAAAGGGTTCCTTGGGTATCCGGTACGGGTTCGCAGGCGAATAACTCCATTGAACGGGGCATCCAGCGCCCATCCTCACTGCGCTGCAAGATGCGATCGAACCGCGCCGCCTCACCCCTCAAACTCATCAGCTTGGCTAACGGATTGCGTTCTGGGTTAAAGGTGTAGCCTGGATCATCAGGATGCAGCAGCGTCCAAACATCGACAAAACCGCTTTGGCTCAACTCCTCCTCTTGCTCATCCCCTCTACTGTTGAAATCTCCAACGATGAAGCCGTCTCCTGGCAGTGTCTTGAGATAATTCAGCAATACAGAACGTTGATGCGCCCGGACTTCAAGGGCGTTGTGGGCGCGATTGCTGGTCAAATGCACGACGGCTAAATGTAGCGATCGCCCGTTAATCTCCCACGTCCCCACCAGCACCCGCTTGTGCGCCGAATACTGATGCTCGACTAGCGTAAACGGCAGTCGCGATAGGAGCAAAAGACCATAGGGCTTGAGAGTTTGTCCTGCTGGTGATTCGGAAATGGTGTAAGAATGTACCCAATCCTGTTCCAACAGCACATCTAGTAGGGGTGGCGTCGCTTCTTGTAGCGCGATAATGTCCGCATCGCATCGGCGCAGATGTTCTACAATCACAGGCAGGCGCTGTGCGGTCTGGATGCGCTCCTGCTCGTAGCGATCGCACAGCACGTTAAAACTAGCAATGGTCAGCGTACCGATTGTCGCCTCTGTTGACGGTTGCTCAGTTGGTTGCCAACCTTGTGAACTGTACTGGTAGACCGATCGTGGCTTGAATAGTAGGTCTTGGTTTGGTGCAGGGGGTGTGACTGTAGCCCAATGTGTCTCCTCTTGTGGATGCGCTAGAAAGGCAGCATCAGGCAGTTGTCCGGCTGAGAACCGATCCAAGTGTTGGTCGCGATCCCAAACGATTTCCTCCCCGCAGCGGATATAACGGATGCGGTGCATGGGGATGTCTCCATCCGTTGACCATTCTGAAAAGGGTTTTTCGCGAATACCCTCTTCAGACATACGCTCGATATAGCCAATGGCAAAGGCGCTGCGGTCTAGACGGGCATCCCAGAGAATGCGATCGTAGATCTCGCGAATCGTCGCCATTTTTTTCTTCTGGACTCTTTGCTCTGACATGGCTACGCCAAGGGGTGTAATGTATGCGGATTAAAGGCTCAAACCATGACTCGGCTCATTGAAGATAGGATTAACCGTATACCCGATTATTACCTCTGTAGTAAGCATGGACAACGACTTGGTTCTTTTTCTGGTCAGCGTTGGTGTACTCATCCTTTATCTCGTCTTTTCGGCGCTAACGGAGATGGGTACCAAATTTCCTTGGCAGAAATAGCCGTTGCTTCTAGTCGGTAAACATTCAAAGCCAAGCTATCCGATTTTGTAGCATATTGTAGCATGAGCGATGAAGCTTGCAGAGTTCACTGGAGTTCATCTGGGAATGCAAATTGAACCCTACGACCCTCGCCACCTGGATGCTATTATTCGTCTTTCGCTTCGGGCATGGACTCCGGTCTTTGATTCGATTCAGAACGTGATCAACGCTGATGTGTACCAGGCATTCTATCCCAATCATTGGCATGTGAGTCAGCAAAAAGCTGTCGAGGATGTATGTGCTGCCCAAGACACGAATGTATGGGTTGCTATCGATGCCGATTCTACTGTGGGCTTTGTAGCTGTGAAACTACACTCAGAGGACAGCATGGGTGAAATCTACATGGTTGCTGTCGATCCAGACTTTCAAGGTCACGGCATTGGTAGTGCTTTGATAGAATTCGCTCTGGCTTGGATGAAAGATGCTGGGATGTCTATTGCTATGGTTGAAACTGGAGGCGATCCTGGTCATGCCCCAGCCCGTCACACCTATGAAAAGGTGGGTTTCGGGCTATTCCCAGTTGCCAGATACTTCAAGAAACTGTGACGTCCTCCTACACCGACCCTATGGGTACGGTTGTAGGCTTCCTTTGTTGCCGCTTTATACCCACAATCCGGGGAACGCTACCCCCGTTATCACCCAGTCCGCGCAGGCGGACTTTGTTTGTGTAGCAGCGATTTCAATCGCCTCCTCTTGCTTGTTTGATACCAAATCCGCCTTGTCAACGTCGTGCTAACCCAGCAAAGACGGCACTTGTTGCGAACATGATTAAGCTATAGATGGCGGCTGGAATGGCTATGCTTGGCGTGTTTAAAAGAGTTGGTGCGCTGGCAATGGTAATGGCTAAAGTACCGTTTTGAATGCCGACTTCTACCGTAATGGCTTTGGCGCTGCGGATATCTAGCTTAGCCAAGGTGGCGAGTGCAAACCCCAGTAGCATTGTACTCACGTTTAAAGCGAGGGTAACCCAGCCCACTTTCAAGAAGAAGCTGGCAACATTGGCGCGTTCTGCTGCCAACAAACCCACGATAATTAGGGCTAAAAAGAATAGAGAGAGCCACTTAACCCATTTTTCCACCTGTGCGGCAAAACGAGGAGTGTAGTGGTGAATTACCATGCCTAATGTCACTGGAATCAGGGTAATGACAGCAATTTGAATGACTGTCGTCAAGAAGGGTAGCTGTAGGATAGTAGCCTCCCCCAGAAAACGCTGCATCGCTAGGTTAACGACCAAAGGAATTGTAAATACTGTAATCACGCTGCTAATTGCCGTCAGCGTAATGGATAGGGCAACGTTACCCTGTACTAAGTAGGTTACTAGGTTGGATGTGGGTCCGCCAGGGCAAGCCGCTAAAACCATCACGCCAACTGCCAATTCTGGAGAAAGCGGGAAAAGGCTAGCCAGTAAAAAGCCTACTACAGGCAGCATGATAAGCTGAGCAATGAGTCCGAGAATTGCGGCTTTGGGTTCAACTAATACCCGCTTAAAATCACTGACAGTCAACCCTAATCCCATGCCCAGCATGATGATAAATAGGGCTAAAGGGAGAAAAATTGCGGTTAAAACGTTTGATTCCATTGCTCCTGTACACACTCCTTACGTTGACAGCGCCCGTAGATAAGGTAAACTTTTCACTGTTTGCCACGAGTGAGTTTCACGTCTGTGCTACACACTCACCAGCCTGTAAACTTTTGCAACAACTAGCGGTATTTTTGCATAAAAACCTGTCTTCCAGTCTGAGAGATTAAACGAGCGCTGCAAAAAGAGCAGTGGGTGATAACTGATGACGCGCTCAGGTTTAAGTTTGGTAATGTCAACTGTCGGGTTGATCTGGGTGCAGAGCGTATGCGATCGCCCGATTTGGTAGGTTGGGTTGAAGGATGAAACCCAACACTCATCACGGCTTCTCCACCTCAAACAAGAGTGCGATCGCCCAATCGAGTCATGAGACTGGGATGAAACTGGCTAGGTGCAACTGTTTTGAGACCATAATAGGGGTAAGTGCCTTCAAGTGCCGTTTGAAGTACTGTTGTCAATGTCGAAAACCTCAGAGGTTTGAACGTTACCGCTATGGAAATCCAACGGGTTATCTTAAATAATATTGGGCTATTTGAAAACCTGGAAATTCCCTTAGCACCCACTGAGCAAAATCCCAGCAATATCACTGTCTTTGTGGGTAATAACGGCGCGGGTAAAACCTCTGTGCTGAAAGCCTTAGCGATGTCCCTTAGTTGGTTTACTGCTCGTTTACGTACAGAAAAGGGTAGTGGTAACCCTATCCCTGAAGATGACATATTCAACGCCGCCAACGCCGCCAGTATTGAAATAGAAATTTGTGATGCTTCTGGAACATCAGACAATCCGAATCAAAACGAGATCCAGCATCACTTCAAGTGGACTTTAGCCAAAAATAGAACAGGACGTAAAGCCCAGTACACTACTAATCTCAACGACTGCACCCGTTTAGCCAATCGTTACCGTGATGCCCTTACCCGTGATCACAAAACTAGCCTGCCCATCATTGCGTTTTATCCCGTCGAGCGCGTCGTACTTGATATTCCCCTAAAAATTAGGAATAAGCACACTTTCTTGCAACTCGATGGTTACGATAATTCTTTAAGTCAGGGGGTTGACTTTCGCCGCTTTTTTGAGTGGTTTCGGGAACGAGAAGATACCGAAAATGAATCAGCAATGCCTGAAGATGTTCTCAACCAACTGAAACCATTATTGGAAACTAATCCAGACGCATGGCAACGGTTGAAAGAACTCAATGCCTCAGCCAAAGATCGGCAATTAACCGCCGTTCGCACCGCCATTCGCCGATTTATGCCCCAGATGGACAACCTGAGAGTCCGTCGTAAACCCCGTCTCTACATGGCGATTGATAAAAACGGTGAAACTCTGAATGTAGCCCAACTTTCACAAGGCGAAAAATCGCTCATGGCTCTGGTTGGTGATATTGCTCGCCGTCTAGCCATGCTGAATCCTGCCCTAGAGAATCCTTTAGCAGGAGATGGTATCGTCTTGATTGATGAAGTCGATTTGCACCTGCATCCCTCTTGGCAACGCAGCCTGTGCGATCGCCTAATCGCAACGTTCCCAAATTGTCAGTTTGTGCTGACTACTCATTCACCTCTGGTGATCAGTGACTGTAAAAATGTTTTAGTTTACACCTTAACCAATGGTGAATTGCGACAATTGCCTTCTCAGTATGGGCAAGATGCTAATACTGTCTTATTAGATGTGATGGACACCAGCATCCGTAATCAGGAAATCGATGCTGAACTGAATGATCTACTGGATGCCATACAAGATTCAAAGCTAACAGAGGCTCAACAACTCCTTGCCAAATTAACTGAGGAACTACCCACCAATCATCTGGAATTGGTCAAAGCCAAATTACTGCTCCGTAAACAAGAATTGCGTCATGATAACCATTCGTAAAGGGACTGAACCCTCCAGTTTGACAGTTTGGAAAAGAGAAAACCCTCACAAAGGCTACAAACAGTTACCTGTAGACATTCGCCACACTATTCGGCAATCTGCTCTAGCAGAACAATTCTACCTTTGTGCCTATTGCTGCCAGCGCATCCAAGACATTGATGCTTGCCACAATGAGCATATAGAAGCTCAAAAGTTGAATCCTAGACGCACACTTGACTTTTCAAATATTGTCGCCAGTTGTAATACCTCTAATCAATGTGGTGATGCTCATAAATCCCAACCCCTACCCCTAACTCCTCTGATGACAGAATGTGAAACAGAACTTCGCTTTAAAATTAGTGGTCGGGTAGAAGGGTTAAGCGAGCGGGCAATCGACACGATCCGAGTCTTAAACCTGGGAGATCACGAAAAAAATAACCGTGCCCTGATCGAAAAACGCAAGCAATTGTCTAATGCCTTATTATGGACAAACGGTATAGACCCTGATGAAGGCTTAGAGGATGAAGAACTGTTAGAGATGTTAATCGATGACCTATCCCAACCCCAACAGGGTCAGATGGAACCTTTTACTCCAGTGGTAATTAATATCTTGCGAAGTTGGCTTCAATCTTGAAAGCAACTCTGTTCCAGTTGATGTTTTCCAAACGTTTTTTCAATACGAATTCACTCAATTTGCGGTACAACGGTATCAGGTCTTGATAATTGTGTATGATCCAGTTAATGAGGTGATAGTTCGATGGACAAGGTAGCTCAATATCGGGAGTACGTTCAAACGTTACTAAGCCAGTACGCCAAGGATGATGTTTCGGATGATGAAGTCGAAGTGCAACTTATCTTGGACACGGAGCGGGATCATTATCAATGGATGAACGTGGGATGGCAACAGCTTAACCGAGTTTATCGTTGTATTGTCCATTTTGATATCAAAGACGGAAAAATTTGGCTTCAGCAGAATCTGACGGATCAGAATCCTGCTGAGGACTTGGTTGAAATGGGTGTCAAGAGAGAAGATATTGTGTTGGGTTTACAGCCTCCTTACAAACGGCAGTACACAGAGTATGGTGCTGCTTGAGATAATCACGTCGCCGTTGAACAATGCTCATGCAGCCAATATGCGATCGCCCGATTTGGTAGGTTGGGTTGAAGGATGAAACCCAACACTCATCACTGCTTCTCCACCTCAAACAAGAGTGCGATCGCCTAATCAAGTCATGTTTGGTTTCACGTTACCTACTGATTCACAAGCAAGGACTTGACAGAGTGAACTCAACTAACCTACAGCAAGGGATACGTTTATTCGTCCCCAACGGACGGAGCTAAAGTAAATCTCTGTACAATAAATGTTATAATTCTGAACTATGATCCTTGGAGAACTAATGGAAAGAAGAAGCATAGAGGATATAGATAAAGAGCTTGAGTCCCTCATATCATTTACAGAAAATGGCGGTGGTTTTGGTGACCCTGACGCAGAAAAAGCACACGATAGAAAAATACAATATTTGTTGAGTCTTCGGGAACAAGAGATCAGTAGAAATAAATCGGCTGGATCTGATATAGACAGTCCTGACTTGTCTTCTATCCCTCACTTGATATCTCTCACTGAAGGTAAGCATTTAGATCCTGAATTGTGGGAGAGAGGGAAAATCTCTAGCATTATAATGACTAATTTACCCAAACGTACTAAGTCTCAAAAGATTGGTGTAAGTGCTGCTGATCTCCTGAATTTTGTCTTTGACAAATTTTGCAACGTTATTCCTGTTCCTCAAGAGAGAGATCTCGGCATCGACTTCATCTGTGAAATTATGCAGGGAGAACACCCGACAGGAAAATTATTTAATATTCAATGCAAAGGTAAAGAAGAAGCAAAAGTAAAAGGTAATTCAATTACAGTTCCTATCAAGGTGACAACCCTCAATTATTGGTCACTTCAGTCAAATCCAACATTTTTAATTGTTGTTGACTGTCAAAACCACTTATTTTATTGGTCTTTCCCTCAAAATTTCCTCCGCTCATTCAAAAAAAATTGGCAACGCCAAAAAACAGTTTCAATTCCAGTTCCTATCGAAAACTGTTTTGATCAAGATATAAATACCTTGCCAAGCCAACTTGCTTCGATAGTTAGTTCACAGGCATCTGCTATTCCTAAAAATGGTGATTATCTTGGGACATTGACGCTTGGAGATGCAGTAAACCGGGCTATCACTTATGGATTGCATGTGTTGAGAGCACCTTTCCACCGCCCTTTCCAGTATATTGGCATGCCTATTGCAGATGCAGCGAGATCCGTTGGTGGTAAGCCCAATGAAGTAGGCAATATCATCGTTGACTCCGAGCAAGCTCACATGTTGTTAGAAGCAGAAGGTAATTTTATTAACTATGTGGATGTTGAATTAAAAAAGACTGCGCCTTGGAGTCAAAAGCGCCCGTTCGATTCTGAGGCGATTTTAGGAGTATTTAGTATTAACCCATCTGAGTTAGAACCAGCCCGCAAACAGACAAACTTCCACACCTACTACGACCACAATAAAAAGTTAAAGATTAGTGTATCTTGTCAGTATGAGGGTGCACCGCTATCTGTAGGATTTAGCAGTAAATACTACAAAGCGTGACGTAATTTTCTGGGCTTGGCGTTGGTAAGCCCCCCAAGTTTTCTAGATTGCTCTAACCATCGAGCTAGTTCTTGACCTGCACATTTTGCAGCCTCAAGCACATCCGAGGATTACCAGGCTCTCCTACCATAAGAACAACTAATTCAGGATATTGCCGCAAAAGTTGAGTTTGATAAACTCGATCGACATTCTCATCTAAAAGATACTTCAGTGCCACTTACTTTCCTCATTACTTCTCTTTCTGCTCTCAGTTTCCGCAGTTTTTCAGAAACAGGTGGAGGATTGTGTTTTTGTTCCTCTCGCATCCTGCGACCATGCTCAATCCAATTAGCGAGGTAGGTACTGACTGCTTCTTTGTTGTGCAGATAGTATAGAATCGTAGCGTAGACTTGTTCTAAATCTAGGGTTCGATAACTCTGGGCAATTTCCTCTGGGGTGCGACATCGATGGATGAAATCGTATAAAACAGTTTCAATCCCTATTCTTGTACCTTTTATCCGAATGTCATCAGGACTGAGGAAATCAAAATAATCTTCTAATTGCATTGTTCTAGGCTTATAGATTCATAGGGGATAATATTAGGATAGCGTTTGCGATGCCGAAGGCAGTTCGCGTAGCGACCATCGCTCGACTCATAGAACTGCGATCTCAGGGCAAACAACTATCTAATTACCGCCATACCATTCGTTCATACTGGAACATCAATATTCTGGGGCAAAGCAATCAGAGGTTTGATTCGTCGTATGTATCACATACTCGATTTGGTAGACTTGAGGCATTAATTGGGCTAAGTTGACCTATGACCGTTGCAGTCGATCCAGCAATTCAACAGAAGCCACTTAGCTTTGACGAGTTTCTCGCTCGTCATGGTGGCGATAACCGCTACGAACTGATCGACGGAGAGGTGTTCGATTTGGAACCAACAGGTTTACATGAAGAAGTTGTAGCCTTCATTAGCGCAAAGATCTGTGTCCAGATTGACGCAATAGGCTTACCTTGGTTTGTCTTCCAGCGGGGACTATTGCGCCCTTCTAACGTTGGGATGACAGCATTTCGACCTGACGTTGCAGTTGTTGATCGAGATGAACTCGTCAAAGAACCGCTTTGGTCTGAGCAATCAATCCTAACGCTAGGCAGTTCGATTAAATTTGTGGCAGAAGTAGTTAGTAGCAACTGGCAAAATGATTATGCCCGTAAGGTCGAAGACTACGCAGTTTTGGGCATTTCCGAATATTGGATAGCAGACTATGCAGGATTAGGTGGTACTCGACATATTGGAAAGCCTAAACAACCCACTCTCTCTGTCTGTAGGTTAGTGGATGGGGAGTATGAAATTCAGCAGTTTCGGGGCAATCAGACTATTGTCTCTCCAACCTTCCCAGATTTAAAACTAACGGCTGAACAGGTGTTGAAGGCTAGCAGGTAAGACCAAATCCGGTTAAACAACCTCACTAAAAATGGCTGAAACCCTCATTATGGCGTGATCACATTATCGTCACGATCCGAGTCTTAAGCCTGGGAGATAACGTCAATAGAGGCTATCAAGTTTGTTTAGCTGCGGTAGATTCAGCAGGCTTAATAGCAGAGGAGGAAGCAATATCGTTATCGGTGATAAACTTGAAGCAAGACACCAATTGCGATGGTGAGGTCAGCATGAACACAGAGTTCACTCAAATGTTTGAGTTAACCCTCTCGGAAAAACTACAACTGCTGGAAGATTTATGGGACAGCATTGCCCAAATTCCAGAGCAAATTCCTGTGCTTGATTGGCAAAAAGAAGAGCTAGCCAAGAGAAAGGCTACCTATTTGCAGAATCCTGGCTCAGGTAGTTCATGGGAAGCAGCTAAGGAGCGAATATTCATGAATTGCCTCAGAAAAGATTCTGGGTGAGCGATCGCCCGATCTTGTAGGTTGGGTTGAAGGATGAAACCCAACACACATCTGTGCCTCTCCACCTTAACTCTGATGCGATCGCCCAATCGAGTCATGGTGGGTTTCACGTTACCTATTGATTCCCAAGCAAGGACTTGACAGACTCAACCCAACCTACAGCGAGGGGCGATCGCACTCGTTCCAATGCTCCGCCTTCGCGGAACATACCAAGGCGGAGCTTCCAGCAAGCAGCAAAGCCGCAGCGGATTGACCAAAGCTGCTTGGGTAGGATAAAAAGACCCCAGCAAGCGCTAACCCGAACCGTTAGCCCGCCTCATCTCTGGGTTAGGATGGTAGACTTAGGTTAACTGTTTGCTTGTTAACTCTGTGACTAGAAAGCCAATCTACTCAACTTTTCAGTATCCATCTGCAATCCCAGGTGGTCCCAATGGTTATTGGGTTGTAGGTCATCTAGGAATAATGTATACTGAGTTACGGTTATTGCTCTTTGATTTCTGCCGTATGCACCAAATTGTGTACAAAGAAATAGTGCATATTGAGGAAGGATTGACTCGCTTTACTCAGGAAAATAAGGGAGAACTTACATTAAGCTCAACGCTTGATTTGTCGGAAGAAGAGTATTACAAAGAACTACAGAAAACAAGAACTTTAGATTCAATTATTGCTCAGGATCAAGAAAATAAGCGTGTGATTGGTTTTATTGATCAGATGTGCGTTGTAGGTTTATGGGCGCTTGCAGAGCAATTTCTAGGGAAGATATACAGAAAATATATTGCTGTTACAACCAGCGTTGATGCCGACACGGTCTCTTCACCCTCTGGATGGGATGACTTTAATAAGAAGTATGAAAGAAGCATGGGTGTTGTCCTCTCTAAGTGTGACAGCTTTCAGGATGCTAATGAGTGCAGAGTGGTTAATAATGCCATTAAACATAATCCAACAGTTGGAAAGAAGTTGGAGGAATTTCCATACTTCGCCCCCTACAAGGGAGAAAAGCTGATGGAGGTTCCGTTAGATATGCAGCGTTATTTGAATGGAGTAAACAATTTTTTAGGAAGCCTAATGGAAGAGGTAGAGGCACAGTTAGATTGAAGTAATGCCTAACCATATGCTGTTATAGACGGCAGGCTAACAATTCGGGTACAGCAGATTGACCGAAGCCGCTTGGGTAGGATACAAAGACCCCGCTGACCCGAACCGTTAGAACGCTATGTATGCAACATAAGCGACAGGTTGTAATCAAATGAAGGCTAATCATTGGAGATTCTAATTAGAACTTTTAGAGATTGCAGGTACGACCAATGCTTCGAGAGTGAAGTGTGACTGCTAGATTTACAGTTTGAAATCTAATTTCCCGATCGCATTCTAGCCTTCAACTTAGTCCTGTGGAGAGAGGAAAGTTTTAAGCTAATCGTCATTTAAATTGCATCTCCATGTCCCCGCGTCCTTCCTGTGATTCAGCTTATGCTAATTAAATACACATCAGCTTACTATGTCAGCACTCGCATTTCTTCCCACGCGACAGTTAAACTCCTTTTCTCCAGTTGTAGAAAACTCATCCTGGATTTGTTGAATAACCTATCCAATAAATAACAATTTCAGCTTCTGTTATTTGATGTACAAATACCCTCGCACCCCTCATATCCAAGGTTCACGGCTCCAACCGGGGGATGAAGACTTGGATAACGTGCCTTTCAGCGCGATCGCCTCTCAATATGTAGTAGTCGAAGAAAAAGTGGATGGAGCCAATGCTGCCATCAGTTTTAGTCCTGATGGGCAAATACTGTTGCAAAGTCGGGGACATTATTTAACCGGAGGAGAGCGAGAAAAGCATTTTAACTTGTTCAAACAATGGGCGTACAGTCATACTGGAACCTTTTGGCAGGTGCTGGGCGATCGCTATATCCTCTATGGCGAATGGCTCTATGCCAAACACACCGTCTTTTACGACACCTTACCCCATTATTTCTTAGAATTTGATGTGCTAGATGTTGAACAGCAGCAGTTTCTCAGTACCCAACGGCGGAAGGAGTTACTCGCCGGATTACCCCTGGTTTCCGTTCCCGTCTTGTTTTCCGGTGTATTAACGTCCCACAAGCAGCTAATGGGATTGCTGGGTCACTCGCATTTCATTGAGTCAGGGCATTTAGAACGCTTCCGCCAAGCCTGTGAGGAACAGGGATTGGATGTGGAGCGAAGTCTCAAACAAACTGACCCCAGTCCCCTGATGGAAGGGTTGTATATTAAGGTCGAAGAGGAAACAGTTGTAACGGCTCGTTACAAATACGTCCGTCCTAGCTTTTCAACCACCATACTGCAATCGGATAGCCATTGGCTCAACCGCCCCATCATACCCAATCTCCTACGTCCCGGCGTTGATTTGTTTCAGTTATAGCGCTACGCGCTAGGGAACAGGCAATAGGCAACAGGCAACAGTAAGCTGTGATTGAGTTTCCTAAAGATGTGTCCTAACCTTAAGACGAATGTCACTGACTTAAGCTGGGTTCGTAGTAGGCACTTTAGTGCCAGAAGCGCTGAAGCGCTTACTACAAACTCTAAAGTCAGTGCCATTCACCTTAAGACGTAATGTTATATGACTTCTTCTGTTTCTCAATTGCCATCCTGGTCATTTCCTTGGTGTCCCACGCCTCCAGACTGGACGCTAGATTGGGCATCGCTTCAGGCTGAGTTTAGCTGGCTTCAATCGCTTCAGGATTGTCCCCAAGACCCCCGCTACCATGCAGAAGGCGATGTTCTCACCCATACTCGCTTGGTTTGTGAGGCGTTAATTGCATTACCCACTTGGCGGGAGTTACCCTCTATTGAGCGATCGCTTGTATTTGCGGCTGCCTTACTCCATGATGTAGCAAAACCTGCGGCTACTGAAATTGAAGCCGATGGCAGGATCACGTCCAAGGGTCATGTCCGCCAAGGGGCAAAAATGGCGCGGCAAATCCTCTGGTCGCTCAATGTACCCCTTCATCAACGGGAGGCAATTGTCTCGCTGGTGCAGCATGGCAGTCTTCCCCTCTGGTTTTGGGACAAACCCAACCCCCAACGCGCTGTGATTAAAGCCAGTCAAGTGATTCGCTGCGACCTGCTGGCACTGCTGGCAGAAGCGGATATTCGGGGTCGCCTGTGTGATGACCCGCTAGAACTGCTGGAGCGGGTTGAGTTCTTTCGAGAATATTGTCAAGAGAATAATTGCTTCGTTGATCCCCGACCGTTCCCCTCAGATCATAGTCGATTTGTCTATTTCCAAAAAGACGATCGCGATCCCAACTATGCTGCTTTTGATGACACTCGCTTCGAGGTTGTCCTGATGTCAGGTTTACCGGGTGCTGGTAAAGACTCTTGGATTCAGGAGAATCTTCCCGATTGGACAGTAATCTCCTTAGATGAACTGCGACAAGCGATGAAGATTTCTCCTACAGATAACCAAGCTGCTGTAGCAGAGCGAGCAAGAGCGATCGCGAAAGACTACATGAGAGCCGAAAAATCCTTTGTTTGGAATGCGACCAATCTCTCTCGCCAACTGCGTTCGTCGCTAATTAGTCTATTTTCTGCCTACCATGCACGAATTCGCATTGTCTACCTAGAAGTTGCTTGGGAAGAATTGCTGCGGCGCAATCGTTCTCGCGCTGCCAAAGTGCCGGAAGCGGTGATGCAACGGATGCGCGATCGCTTAGAGGTTCCAGATATTACTGAAGCTCATCAGGTAGAGTGGGTTGTAGATAGGGCTTGCTGAATAAGTGAAAGCTATACCTGTAGGGGCACGGCATTGTCGTGCCCCTACGATAGGTGGCGTTTGTGCGTCACTCAAGACTTCAGAAAACGCCAGTTTTATGACCTACATCTTACAACTCAAATCCCCAGCTTTTTGACTAAAGCGGAGATTTTCGCCGTAGTCTACAGGGCAATCAATCACCGTCGGCACATCTTGGCTTAAGGCTTCTTTCAGCGTGGGAATAAACTCCGCCACTGAATTCACCCGATAGCCTTTTAACCCCATACTTTCAGCAAACTTGACAAAATCGGGATTGCCAAATTTAATAAATGCTGAGTCGCCAAATTGATTGTGTTGTTTCCACTCAATCAACCCATAGCCACCATCATTAAAAATTAAGGTGACAAAGTTTGTGCCGACTCGCAGGGCGGTTTCCAATTCCTGGCAATTCATCATGAAACCGCCATCCCCCGTCACCGCGACAACATTCCGATCCGGATGCACTAATTTTGCCGCGATCGCGCCCGGCATGGCAATCCCCATAGCCGCAAAACCATTGGAGATAATACAAGTGTTAGGGCGATCGCAGTGGTAGTGGCGTGCCATCCACATTTTGTGGGCACCAACATCGGAGATAACAATATCTTCAGGTCCCATCACCTGACGTAAGTCATAGATGAGTTTTTGCGGCTTAATCGGAAATCCCTCATCATTGGCATACTGTTCATAATCCGCCCGGATATCGGAACGTAATTCCACCGCATGGGGCGTCGCCTTACCTTCGCGATCCGCTTGTTTCATAATTTCATTCAGCGAATCCGAAATATCGCCAACCACTTCCACCAACGGAATAAAGCTACTGTCAATTTCAGCATGGCTAGCACCAATGTGAATGATCGGAATCTTGCCCTCTGGATTCCATTTCTTCGGTGAATATTCGATTAAATCGTAACCCACCGCAATCACTAAGTCCGTTTCATCAAAGGCACAGCTAACGTGATCACGCTGTTGTAATCCCATTGTCCATAGGGCTAGGGGATGGGTATAGGGAATCACCCCCTTGCCCATAAACGTATTGATCACTGGAATATTCATCCGGGTGGCAAATTCCGTCAAGGCTTCTGCCGCATGGGCGCGAATTGCCCCATTCCCGACTAAAACTAAGGGATTTTTTGCCTTGGAGATGGCAACCGCCGCTTTGCCGATACTCCGGAATGAGGCATAGGTTTTTTCCCGTTCATCTTTCGTCAGGGGTTCCCCAAAAACGGGCATGGCGGCGATATTTTCCGGCAGATCAATGTGAACTGCGCCCGGTTTCTCACTTTGCGCCAGTTTGAAGGCTTTACGGACAATTTCCGAGGTATTACTCGGACGGACAATTTGCGTATTCCACTTGGTTACGGGGGCGAACATTGCCACCAAGTCCAAGTATTGGTGGGATTCAATATGCATGCGATCGGTTCCCACCTGTCCGGTAATCGCTACCACTGGCGCACCATCTAGGTTAGCGTCAGCTACCCCAGTCATTAAGTTGGTTGCCCCTGGTCCTAAAGTGGAAAGGCAGATGCCCGCCTTTCCGGTTAAACGTCCATACAAATCCGCCATAAAGGCTGCCCCTTGTTCATGGCGGGTGGTGATGAATTGAATGGAGGAGTGCTTGAGTGCTTCTAACACATGCAAGTTCTCTTCTCCCGGCAATCCAAACACATATTCGACGCCTTCATTTTCCAGGCATCTGACTAGCATGTCGGCTGTATTCATTTCGCCCATCTCAATTTTCCCCTTAATCTGTTTTGGTTATCGTTTGATGGTTGGCGCAATGTCCTATTTCGTCGCAATTCGTGCCTGCTGTCATTTCAGCAGGACAAGTTAGAGGGGGCTAAAGCTAGGACTGGCTGTTAGCTATCCCCGGTAAAAATTCAAAGCTAAGGATCAAAATCCTATTGTTAAAATTCGGTTTTTTTAACAATAGCCTTTACGGTCGTCTCCCGTCCATAGTTCTTAACTATTTCATCCAAACGGTTTTAATGTTGACAAATTCGTGAATTCCTTGTATCCCTAATTCCCGTCCATAGCCGGAGCGCTTAATTCCGCCAAAGGGTAGACGCGGATCAGATTTAACTAATCCATTGATAAAGACAGCGCCAGCTTCAATCTCGTCAATGAGCCGTTGGGCTTGGGTTTCGTCCGTTGTCCACGCACTCGCCCCTAAACCAAACGGAATCGCATTGGCTTTAGCAATTGCCGCGTTAATGTCAGGAATTCTAAACAATAACGCCACCGGTCCGAAAAATTCTTCGTTATCGGCGGGGGTTCCTGGAGGAAAGTTCGCCAAGATAGTCGGCGGATAAAAATTACCCGGACGATCTAAGGGTTTGCCTCCAATCAGAACTTTAGCGCCTTTTTCGATACAAGCTTGTACTAGCTGATCTAACTCTTGGAGGATGCTAGGCGTTGCCAACGGACCAATATTGGTGCTTTCCTCCATTGGATCACCCACATTCAGGGCTTTAAATTTTTCAACCAAACGTTTTTCAAACTCATCCGCGATCGCATCGGCTACAATGAAGCGTTTAGCGGCGATGCAGGATTGACCATTATTCAGCATCCGGGCGGTAACGGCGGTGGTAACGGCGGCGTCTAAGTCGGCGCTTTCCAGGACAATGAATGGATCACTTCCACCGAGTTCCAGCACGGTTTTCTTTAGGTGTTTCCCAGCAGTAGCGGCTAACGATGCGCCTGCGGGTTCACTTCCGGTTAGGGTAGCGGCTTTAATCCGGGAGTCACTGACAATGGCTTCAACTTGACTCGCACCAATTAATAAGGTTTGGAATGCCCCTTCCGGAAACCCTGCTTCCTTTATAATGTCCTCAATTGCCAAGGCGCATTGCGGCACATTCGAGGCGTGTTTCAGGATACCGACATTTCCCGCCATTAACGCAGGTGCAGCAAACCGAAACACTTGCCAGAACGGAAAATTCCACGGCATTACCGCTAAAATAATCCCTAAGGGCTGATAGCGAACAAAACTCTGGCTGGCATCGGTGGCAATCTGATGATCTGCCAAAAACGTCGCCGCGTTCTCAGCGTAGTAACGGCAAACCCAGGCACATTTCTGCACCTCCGCGATCGCACTTTTGATCGGTTTGCCCATTTCCAAGGTCATCAGTTGACCAAACTTGACCTTATCCCGTTCCAGAATATCCGCCGCCGCATTCAGCCAGTTTGCCCGTTGCGCCATTGGCGTCTTCCGGTACGACTCAAACACCTGTTGTCCCAGGCTGAGTTTGGCTTCTATCGACTCATGATCTAGTGGCTCAAAGGTTTTGAGCGTTTCTCCCGTTGCTGGGTTAATTGTGGCGATCCCCATAGCCTTCCTCTTCGACTCCATTACTTTTGATGGAGTTAGCAGTTTCATTCTCAAGTCTACTGCGATGGTGTCTGGTAAAAGACAATACATTTACATTGCTTTACATTTTAGCATGGGTCGGCAGGTTTGTCGTAAGCGCTGTCTTCGCTTCTGGCACGCTTCGTACCGACTACAAAGCCAGGTTTGTAGTAAGCGCTGTCTTCGCTTCTAGCCGAGACAAAGCCAGATTAAGTCAGTACCATTCCCCGTTCTGTTGGCTGTCTGCCCCTAATCAAGTAAGCAATAATAACAATGAAAGGCGATTGCTCAAATCAGAGATGGAACCCGTATCAATCATGCTTGGTGGATGGTTAGGCGAATTTGCTACCTTAAAGATTGCGGAAACCTTACTCACCGGAGTTCGCAGTAAACTTAATCCTCAAGACATAGACAAAGCCTTAAAAGCGGCGACGACAGCAGCACAGGAACAACACAGACTATTATTCTATAGCTGTCCCCCAGATTTTATCCCTCGGTTTTTGGCACAGTTTTTCAAGGGTTCTGGATTAGCCGAGTTACAGAAACCCCTGAATAATCAAGGAATACCAGACGTTGATTATTTAGTCGCCGCATTTAAACAAGCGGCAAAACAGGATTCTAAGATGAACCAGATTAACGAGTCGCTGGTTCAGCCGTGGATGGAGGTATTTGTTCGTACTTATTTTCAGCGAACGACGGAGTATTTAAGATTTCAGGTAGCGAAAGCTGATTATTGTCAGCAATTGGTCAATTGGTTTGATGATGTTAAGTTTGCTGGAATTTCCGTTGCTGGACAAGAGATAGAAAAATCTGAACATCTTGCCCAAATTTTTGTCATGCCCGATGTCGTGGAAGAACGGCAAAAAGGGGAGATTTTGCATTTCTCAGGACATGGATCATTTGAGAATCATCAACTGGATTTGCTCCGCGAACAAGGAAAACGAGTGAAGTTAGAAAACCGTGCAGGTAGACGGTTTAATGCACAGCAGTTGTTCGGTGGAGGGCTGGAGTCTATACGTCAGAAAAAAGTCGTGCTGTTGGGTGCGCCCGGTTCAGGTAAAACCACGTTAATGAGTTATTTTGCTGTGATGCTGGCGCAGCAAAATTATGTCTTGACTGATTTCGCTGCGGTTGACAATTTAGATCCCCCCCAGCCCCCCTTAAAAAGGGGGGAGATAGGAGAATTACATAGAGATAGTGGGAACAATGTATTAGGGTTAAATACCACTATAGATTGGCTACCGATTTTAATTAAAATTCGCGACTTGGCTCGACAACCGGAGATCAGTATTCTCGATTATGTGCGGCAGTTTGCTGAAGATACAATGGCAGTTAAACCCTTACCAGAGGGATTTTTTAAGTATTGGTTAGAAGACGGACGGGCGCTGATTTTATTAGATGGCTTGGATGAAGTTGCCGAAGAAGGCAAACGTTATCAGGTGGTGCGGCGGATTGAGAATTTTCTGGGGCAATATAAGCAAAACCGCGCCATTATTACCTCTCGTCTGGCGGGATATAAGCGAGATTTCTTTAAAACCCAGGAGTTTCCTCACTATCAGTTACAACCTTTTAATGATGACCAGATTGAGGAATTTATTAACCGTTGGTATGATAGCCGCGTTCCCGATAAAGCACAAGCAGAGCGGCGTAAGCAGAGTTTAAGAACGGCACTATCAGATAATCCCCGGATTCAATTACTGGCGCGAAATCCGCTACTGTTAACGATTATTGCCCTGATTCACCGCTATCAAGCTCATTTACCAAAAGAACGGTACAAGCTGTATGATAAGGCAGTGGAAACGCTATTAACCTCCTGGGATGCCAATAAAGAACTGACGAATCAGACTGAATTAAAGTATCTAGAGTTAGATGATTTACGGCGGTTGATGGAAATCCTGGCATATTGGATTCATACCCAAGGCAGTGGCGGGGATAAAGAGGGCGGAACGTTAATTGAGAAGGATGATTTGATTGATCAGTTGAGTCGAGAGATTCAGACGCTGAAACAGATTCAACGCTATGAGGCAAAGAAAGAGGCGGAGCGGTTTGTCAATTTCATTCGAGAACGCACGGGATTATTGAATGAACAAGGGCAAGATTATTATGCTTTTGTGCATAAGACATTTCAGGAATATTTCTGCGCTCAGGAGATTGATTATCAAGCAGATAATGAGGGGGATTTTGAGATTATTCTCAATCATATCCGAGAGCATCTGCATGATCCGCATTGGCGAGAGGTTTTGTTGTTGTTGATTGCCCAGCAAAAGCCGAAGAAGGCGGCGAAAGCGATACGGGCGATTTTGAATCATCAGAGTGAGTATGAGTCATGGCTGCATCGGGATTTATTCTGGGCTGGCACCTTGTTGACGGAAAATATTAAGGGGTTGAAGGGGGCTGATAAGGGTTTAGTTGAGGAGATTTTGACGGGATTAGTGGAGTTGGAGGTGAGTGATAAGGCGCGGGTGGGTGAAAGGGTTCGCCAGCAGGTTTACGAGATTTTTTGCCATCTGAATGAGACGGAGTTTGAGCAGCAAGCGCTGGAACTTTTGAAGGCAAGGGCGGAAAGGATTAATGAAGAGCGATTGCTGGAATATCGGGCAGCGTTGGGGGAACGGGAAGCAGTCATCGAACTTCTTTTATCACGTTTAAAAGATGAGAATGCTGATGTGCGTAAATCAGCTACTGAAGCTTTGAACAAGTTGGGAGAAGACTCAGAACAGGTAGTCAATGCCTTGCTTTTGCGTTTAAATGATCAGGACCCTGTTGTTTCTGCTTTGGCTGCCCTTGTCTTGCGTAAGTTAGCGCAGGGTTCAGAAAGAGTAGTCAATGCCGTACTTTTGTGTTTAGACCATGAGAATTCTGGTGTGCGTACCTGGGCTACCTTTGTCTTGGGCAACTTAAAGCAGGTTTCAGAAAAAGTGGTCGATGCTATGCTTGTGCACTTAGATGATTATTCTGTGCTTTTCATGGCTGCCCATGCTTTGGGCAAGTTGGGGTACACGTCAGAAAAAGTAGTCAATGCCTTGCTTTTACGCTTAGATGATCAGAATTCTCTCATACGTGCCTCGGCTACCCGGGCGTTAGGCGAGTTGGGACACACTTCAGAAAAAGTAGTCAATGCCTTGCTTTTACGCTTAGATGATCAAAATTCTCTTGTGTCTGTATGGACTGCCGAGAAAAGGTAGTCAATGCTCTGCTTTTGCACTTAGATGATGACGATTCTGACGTGCGTGAATCGGCTGCTGAAGCTTTAGGTAAATTGGGCAAAAATAACCCTGATATTTTGCCACTTATCGTGCAATGGATTGAGCAGCACCAGGATTCAGACTATATCGGCTGCGGGATTGATGCGCTGTGGGATATGGTGGCAACGGATTAACAAGCAAGGTTCGTCACCTTGTCGTGGCGTGGCACACCTAATGTGATAGATTATTTTGCCCAGAAACCGTAGGGGCGCACCGACGTGCGCCCGATTTAATCGTAATATCTATTCCATTTTTGTGGGTTACGGTGGATATCAATTTTAAGGGTTATTGGCTTAATTAAACACCGCCTAACCCACCCTACGTCTGACGTGCGCCCGATTTAATCGTAATATCTATTCCATTTTTGTGGGTTACGGTGGATATCAATTTTAAGGGTTATTGGCTTAATTAAATACTGCCTAACTCACGATGGCGGCGTGACACAGCTAAAATTGTGGGAGAGATTTTACTGTTAAAATGGGCGCAAGCCTTGCGCCCCTACAATGCTAATCCACCAATTAAGATGTGCCACGCCACTACGTCTGACGTGCGCCCGATTTAATCGTAATATCTATTCCATTTTGGTGGGTTACGGCGGACATCAAATTTAAGGGTTATTTGCTTAATTAAACACCGCCTAACCCACCCTACGGCTGACGTGCGCCCGATTTAATCGTAATATCTATTCCATTTTTGTGGGTTACGGCGGATATCAATTTTAAGGGTTATTGGCTTAATTAAATACTGCCTAACCCACCCTACGGCTGACGTGCGCCCGATTTAATCGTAATATCTATTCCATTTTTGTGGGTTACGGCGGATATCAATTTTAATGATTATTGGCTTAATTAAACACCGCCTAACCCACCCTACGATGGGGTTTATGTTAATCGTGACTCATGACAAGTGGTTTATGAGAAAAATTTTGCAAAATTTTAAGACTATATTTCGCTTCACTTGTCAAGTTTTAAATTCTATGATCAAATGGAAAGACGGCTTATGGTTTCATCACCCTTTTACCCTGATGTGGCAGAAAAACCGATACTCCATTCCCGATAATTCCCCGGAGATTAACCCGCCTGCGATGTCTAACTCTAATTCCCATTCTCAACCCGTAACGGATGAATCAACATTTAGCGATCGCACGACGATGACAAATCAGGCGAATTCGGGAAATCATGATTGGTTGGCGCGTTTTCAGCACCATAGCAAGCTGTTGATGGCGTGGGTTGAGCCGGGGAACTTCGCTCTGTATTATGCCAATCATGCTTTTTGCCGCTTAATCGGGATTGATTCTCCCACGGGGAACTTACAACACCAGGGCATTCACCTATTTGATTTATTTATAAACGTTGATGCTAAAACCCTCGAACAGTTATATCGGCGTCATTTATTGGCACTAATATTACGAGATGTATATAAAATTAATCATAGCCAATGGCGCTTTTTAGATGAACCTGTTATCGCGGCTCTCAATAATTCCCCCGATTCCGAACCCCATTGTGTGCAATTTTGGCTGCGATCGGAACATTTAAACGTTGAACGGATTAATCCAGAAATTAACGAATTTTCAGATATCGATTTCTCCCAACAACCGATTCGGCAAATTATCCTTAATCCCATCTGGGAACAACGTTTAAACCTGGACAATTATCGGGTTAGGGGTCAGCTTTTATGGGAAGGATTGGATGTTACCCACCAAGAAACGATTCGACAACTGATTAGCTTGCTGATCGAACGCGACTCCCTCTTGCGTTCCGAGAAGTTTCGCCTGTTCGATCAAAAAATGCGATCGCTATTTCGTGCTGATCAGATTCTGCTGTTGCGGGTGAAGCGCCAAGAGGTGAAACTGTTCACCAGTGAAAATGATCAATTGATTCAAACCCAAGTCTATACCTGGGATTCCCTACAAGGTTCCCATTTCCAAGCCGCCGCCCAAGCGAATCAGGTTTGGATTGTCGCTAATTTAGAAAGTCATTGTCAAACGGAATGTGAGCAAGCCTTGTTCAACCAAGGTACTCGTTCCCTCTTGCTGATTCCTCTTACCGTTTCGGCGGCTGAAGCCGAAATGCCTAGCCAAAATTTAATGGGAATGGTTGGGTTAACCAGTGATCAGGCGGATAATTTCGATTCCCTGGATATCAACCATGCTTGTGCCTTAATCCCCGCCTTAACCGCCGCCCTGCGTCAAGCGGCTCAAAGTCAATTTAATCATATCCATCCTGCTGTAGAATGGCGGTTTCTGGAAGAAGCGGAACGCCGTAGTTGGGGACTTCCCCCCGAACCGATTGTGTTTACCGATGTCCATCCCATGTATGGGATTTCCGATATTCGGGGTTCGTCAAATGAACGAAATCGGGCAATCCAAGCCGATTTACTCAACCAGTTTAATTTGGCAATGGCGATAGTGGATGCGGCGAATGAATCTCAACCGTTGCCCTTGTTGCAACAATTGCGCCTAGATTTGTCAGCTTATACTGAACGGTTAGATAAGGGAGTGACAGTGGATGAAGAAGTGACAGCGATTAAGTACTTAAGGGATCATCTGGAAATTTATTTTGAATATTTCCAAGACTGTGGCGACGCGGCGGTTGACGCGGTAAACGCCTACAAACAAGCGTGCGACAATCCTCATGAATGTATCTATACCGCCCGCGATCGCTATGATCGGATGATTTATGAGATTAACGAACAACTACGCCAAACCTGGGAACGGTGGCAAGTGCGGATGCAGCAGATTATCCCCCACTATTGTGATCACGAACTCACGGATGGCATTGATCACATGATCTATGCGGGGGCTTCGATTAACTCGCAGTTTACTGTATTCCATCTCCACTGTCTGCGCTACGAACAGCTACGGGCTATCTGTGACTGTGCGAGGACGTGTTTTGAAATGCGCGATCGCTTTGACACACCCTTACAAGTTACTCATCTAGTATTAGTACAAGAAACCACGGTGGATATTTTCCACGACGAACAAACGGAAAAAATCTTCGATTTACGCAGTAGCACCCGTGATACCCGCTACGAAATCGTCAAAAAACGAATTGATAAAGCCCTAGACGCCACCACCCAAACTCGCATCACCCAACCGGGGATGCTGACTATTGTCTATTCCAGCCAAGCCGAATGGACAGAATATCAACAATACTTACGCTTCCTCGCCCGTGAAGGTTGGGTGGATTCCCATATCGAATCCAGCACGGTGGAAAAATTGCAAGGAATCACAGGACTCAAATTTGCCCGTGTCCGCATTCTGCCTGAATCTGAGCCAACAGTAGGTGTAGAGGAGCAGGGGTTGTAGAGACCTTTGCTGTGATCTAGCTTAACTTGTCTTCGTGATCAGACAACTTGTCTGTTTCAGGCGGTTATGTTTCAAACCCATAACATTAAGATTTGTAAATAAAGCCATTCTGTAGTGAATGTTACAGAATTTTCTTGTTATAGTTATTTTGTAAGGAAAAATTCAGTGAAATATCACTAAAGCAATCGGAGGGTACACAAATGTCTACTCAAGAACAAGCTAGAGCCTTAATGATGCGTCATCATCACGCCGTCAAGAACAGGCAACAATCCATGCTCAATCGGACAGCTAATGAAGTCGGTTTCGATGTTGATAACGTCAACTATTGGGATTTAATTCAAGGCAAACCCCATTCTGGTTTCCGTACCAGTTACGGGCGCAGCCGTGCTTCTCTAAGCTAAACTTTTAAAGTTCTAAGAAGAAAAAACTCAATCAAATCTCACTAAAGCAATCGGAGAATCAACAAATGTCTACTCAAGAACAAGCCAGAGCCTTAATGATGCGTCATCATCACGCCGTCAAGAACAGACAACAATCCATGCTCAATAGAGCAGCTAATGAAGTCGGTTTAGATGTTGATAACATCAGCCATTGGGATTCTATTCAAGGCAAACCCAATTCTAGTTTCCGGACTAGCTATGATCGCAGTCGTGCTTCTCTAAGCTAACGCTTCACTTCCTAAGATATGCAGCCTCTCAAGATAGAGATTTGCATAACTTAGCCGGACTTTTCTGATAAAACTCTTTCGAGGTAACGAAATCTCACGGTCAAGTGATCCGTGAGATTTTGAATATTTGGGAAATTGACCCGACTCCACAAATGACAAATGACAAATGACAAATGACAAATGACAAATGACAAATGACAAATGACAAATGACAAATGACAAATGACAAATGACAAATGACAAATGACAAATGACAAATGACAAATGACAAATGACAAATGACA
>NZ_JAVJQN010000101.1:0-24110 GCF_040218245.1 Coleofasciculus sp. E1-EBD-02
AGTTTGCCTCGACAATGTTAGACGGGCTTTTTAAGGATTCAGCACTACAGCTATAAACCTGTTCACTGATTGCTTAACTGAATCCGATAGAGCATGATGCTGGCGTTCACATCAAGGTGTCATGACCCGTCTAACGTAGACTGCGGTGAGTCTTGGTCTGCACGTTCCGACGCAAGTCCAGATATGCCTAGATCTGCATAGTTCTGTATAGGTTTTTCGGAACGGTTATCTCTAGAACCGTCTCATTTAGGCGGATATATTCCGGGGCACGTCCACCGGGAATCACCAAGGCATCATAATCGGCGGCTACCACCTCACTGAATGTGGCATTCAAGGCGAAGTTATGACCGGGTTTTTCACTATAGGTTTGATCCCCTTCAAAATCGTGAACGGCTGTTTTTACGCTGTCTCCAGCCTTTTTATCAGGACAAACTGCATGAACGGTATGTCCCACCATTTGCAATGCCTGAAATGGCACCATGACCTCGTAGTCTTCGACGAAATCGCCAACGACCATTAAAATCTTTTTTCCACTCATCGTTGTTTAGTCCTCGATATACATCAACGCGATCGCTTCCAATGATGATTATCCTTAATCGTAGCGTTGAAAAGCCGAAGAGGTGACAAATGAATTCAGTAGACCAACAATGACAGACAGTTGCGGTTCTCTAGCTGTAGCCTTAGGTTGGGTTGAGTTAGCAAACCCAACACCATCGACAGGTCAAGTACCCCATCCACCCTACTTCGCACCCACCCTGTCCAAGAAACCTGATATGCCCCAAAGCAACCCTAAGCTGTATTTAAATGGATGACAGCTTTGTGTTACGATTAAACTATCTTCTGTCTTTTCAAGCTTAAACGGGAGAAATCGATGAGATTTATTAGCCCCAAGGTTGATTATGCCTTTAAAAAAATATTCGGCTCCGAACAAAGTCAAGCCATTTTAATCAGTTTTCTCAATGCCATCATTTATGACGGCGAGAAGGTGATTCAATCCTTAACGATTGTCAATCCCTATAATCCCGGTCAGGTGATTAGCTTAAAAGAAACCTATTTAGATGTAAAAGCGGTGTTAGCCGATGGCTCGATTGTGATCATAGAGATGCAAATTGCCTCTATGTCAGCATTTAATAAGCGAGTGGCGTATAATCTGGCAAAAGCCTATAGCAACCAGTTGGCAAAAGGAGAAGATTATCCCCTTCTCAATCCGGCAATAGCGGTGACAATTACGGATTTCATATTATTTCAAAATACAGAGAAAATAATCAGTAAGCTTTCCTTTTATGAGGAAGAGGATAAGTTTCCAATTCTCGGAAATGAACTGCGGCTAATTTTTGTAGAATTACCGAAATTCAAGAAAACCCTGTCTGAGGTACATACTTTGGCAGATAAATGGATTTATTTTCTGAAAGAAGCGGCACGTTTAGAGAGTATTCCTGAGAGTTTGGCAGAAGTATCAGAGATAGAATTTGCGTTACAACTGGCGAATCAAGCCAACATGACAGTAGAAGAATTGGACATTGTTGATCGGCGAGGGATGATGCTGCAAGATGAGAAAGGACGCATTACTTATGCTGAAGAGAAAGGACGACTCACTGAAGCACTTGCCTTAATCATGCGCCAACTTAAAAAGCGTTTTGGAGACATCCCGGCGACGCTCAGCCGCAAAATTGAGGATTTATCTCTTGAAGATTTAGAAAGCTTAGGAGAAGATTTTTTAGACTTCAACAGTTTGGCGGATTTGTCAAGTTGGCTTGAGGAGTGATCGCGCTAAACGAACGTTACAGGAGTCCGATCACGCCACCCAATCTACATTCTAACCTGTGAAAAGCGAGCGATCTGTAGTGCGATCGCCGTAGTAGACTTTGGTTCATCTTCCGGGAAAGAGAATAAAACTAATCAAAACCCTTGCACCGCTATCACCGAAAATGTACCCTTGCTCCCCCTGCTCCCCCTGCTCCCCCAGCTTCCCCAGCTTCCCCCGCTCCCCCTCACCGCAGCACTTATTCAGCAGCCCCTAGCTTAGTCTTGAACCCACACGGAAACCGAACCGCCGTTACACCGAAACTCTGCCCATCCCCATTCATTGGTGTAAATGGGTTCCTTGATATGTTCCGTTAAATCATAGAACTTGGCATTCGGTTTACCCACTTCCATCCACTTATAACCTGGCACACTATCACTCATAATCACTGCCATGGCTTTGGGATGAGCTTGATCCCCTAAGCGAGTCCAACCAATTGTATTGTAGTGATCAAAGTAATCATATTGATCCCCGTAAGCATACTCTTTGCGAGCATAGAGGAGTTTGTCAATAATCCAACGGTGAGAGGGAAGAAAAATCTTGTACCGATTGCCATCTTTGCCATAATCCTCGTATTCTGCACCGTAATAATCGGCATAAAATACACAAGGATAACCCTCGCGGCGTAATAGAATGATCGCATACGCTAAGGGCTTAAACCAGGGTTCTACGGGGGCTTCTAATGACTGTAACGGTTGCGAATCATGGTTTTCCACAAACGTAACTGCATGGGTGGGACGTTGCTGCATCAAAGTGCCATTGAGGATACTCCCCATGTCATAATGTCCACCGGATCGGCTAGCGTAATAAAAATTGTAGTGGAGTGGTACATCAAATACCGACATTTTGCCATTAACGGCATTGATATACCAATGCAAGGTGTCAATATTGTTTAACCAATATTCACCCACAACAAACAAATCTTTGCCCGCATGATACCGCATCTCATCTAACCATTGCGGGAAAAACCAGGATGAAATATGTTTAATCGCATCCAGACGGAAACCATCCGCGCCTGTGGTATCCAGATACCATTTGCCCCAACGAGTCACTTCATCGCGCACGTCTTGACTCTGGAAATCCAGATCACATCCCATTAAATAGGCGAAATTCCCTTTTTCTAACGCCACATAATCATCAAAGGCTTTTCCCTCAAAGAGATAAAGCGTATTCGGTTCCTTGGTGTAATCGTCGTAATCCACCGCATCAAAATGCCACCAATGCCATTCAAAGTTAGAATACTTGCCCTGACGACCCGGAAACTTAAAATGAGAATAGGCTTTGATATCCCTTGTCCAGCCTTTGGGATGCAGGCGATCATATTCATTAAAGGGAGTAGCGCGGACAATCTCTGTCCCTTCACCTCCCATACGATGATTTAAGACAGTATCCCCATAAACTTGTATTCCTGATTCGTGTAAGGCGTTTATCGCGGCTAAATATTGTTCACGAGTGCCGTATTTAGTGCGAACGGTGCCATGTTGATCAAATTCGCCTAGATCATACATATCATACACGGCGTAGCCGACATCATAAGTGCCTCCCATTCCTTTGTAGGCGGGAGGTAGCCACAATGCGGTGAATCCTGCATCGGCTAATTCTTGTGCCTTAGTTTTAACGTCATTCCACAGGATTAGATTGGGATCAATATACCATTGGAAATATTGCATCATTGTGCCGTTGATTGACATGTTTAGCCTCTCTTTTTTTTACAACGGATGAGGGAAAAATTAGTTACTTTCCCTAGTTAGGGGCTGATGCACAAAGCCGAAACCGCAAAGCCCATCAATACTTTGAGCTTTATTGACAGAGGGTTTGATTCACGGAAATCGGCTAGTATTCTTTAAATGTATGGCATCACCTTGCTCAGGAAAAATGTACCCTTGCTCCCCCAGCTTCCCCAGCTTCCCCAGCTTCCCCCGCTCCCCCTCACCACAACACTTATTCAGCAGCCCCTAGTTATTTCCCCTTGGCAAGGGGAGGGTTAGGGAATGTCCGCCCATAATTGCCACAACTTTTCGCCCATCAATCAGTTCTTCTAGGGCATCGGTAATCGCATGATCATGTAACCGTTGGGCGAGGGTTTCTAGAATACTGGCGGGGTGATCTTTGCCATTGTTGACATAATGGTCATAGACTCGACCATCCAGGGTATGACCATAGCTTCCTGTTACCCCAACCCGAGTCAATTGGGTGGATAAGTATTGTTCATTGATGCAGCGGGTCGCCCCTACATCCTGTTAATTGCCGTTTATTCTAACATGATTCATTATTTTATTCGCCGACTGTTTCTCTGGAAACTTGAGTCGTATTAACGGGACAAGCCGGACTCGCATCCACCTCTTCAACCTTCCTGACTTTGCGAATAATTGTGATTTCTTCTTGCCGCCGAACTACAGTGCGAACCGGGGTAACACAGACAATATCCCTTGCCGGATCACGTCCGAAACTGTCAAAACTTAACGTGGCTAAATTTCCTACACTGACAGAACTAGGACGTTTGCTGCGGTAAGAGTAATCAACTTCAGCTTCAACCTTTTTACCCGATTTATCTGACGGTGTTTCCGGAGATAAATCGGAATCAGACATCACCTTCTTTTTAACTTTTTCTTTTTCTTCGATTAAGTGAGTAACGCTAACCGGTTCAATGGCTAAAACAACTTGCCCTTGGTTATCGTCCTTATAGGTGTCAAAGAATAATCCGCAAACCGTTGTCTTTTCTTTGACCTCAAGAGGGATGAAATCCTCATACCCATTCAGCGACAGCCAGCTTTGTTCAACTTCAATACCTGTGAGTTTAGTGATAAATTTGCCCCCTTTGACCCAAAGAATTGCCCAGGGTTCTAATTTAAACTTTTGTTCTCCTGACCAATACTGGGCATTTCCTTCGCGAATTGTCACTTTATAGGTTCCCGGTTCGAGATCAATATAGTTGGTCTGCCATTGCTGGAGACTCCTCAAGTTGTCCGGATTCAACAAATGACAATTGGTTGTACTATCAACGGTTAGGGTTTGAGGCGTTGTCGTCGATTTGTTGTCTGTAATGGAGAGGGTAACTGATCCACTGTTATCGGTGTTATTGATATCAAAGAATAAGGCACAAACAACCGCTTGACCTTTGACTTCTAAACCTAACGGATCATCATAGCCATTCAGGGTTGTCCATGTTGCCCCGGTTTCAAAGCCCGTGTTTTTATTAACAAACGTACTACCATCTATACCATAGATCCAGAGTAATACAAAGGGTTCGCCTTGCCCTTTATCTTCGGCATAGCTGTAGCGACCACTGGCAATTTTTAAGGTATAGGTTCCTTGATCTAAGTGAATCGAGTTTGCCACATTAGACTGTAGGTGTTCCATCGCACCTTGGTCAATAACATAACAATGGTCTTGGGTATCAATGGTCAATAGGGTCATGGATTCCTCCTGAATAATAGTTTTAATGGGTGTAGTTGGTTGAGGGGTTGATTGAGTCACAGGTAGATAAACCGTAAGTCCCGCCCAACGCCCTCTCGGTTCAGTCATGGTGACTAAGGTTCCTGTACCTGTTTGGGGATCAATACGGATGAGTTGACCATCTTTGCCTAAATTAAAGAAGTTACCCGTGACGCCATAAAGAACATCACCAATAAAGTCCATACTGCCAAGATCAGGGAAGCCAATATTGCCAATAAGATTGACTGCACCTGTATCAAGATCACAGGTTGCCAATAATTTTTGACGGTCATAACCAATTAGAGTAATATAAGCGATGCCATCAGTCGCAAAAGCGACTTCACCACAGTTCCGTTCTTGATCCTTAATGGTTACCACGGGTGTCCCTTTACCCGTGGCGGGATTGATGGCAATTAATTGTTTTGCACTGGTTGCATAGAGGGTTTGGCGCTGGTGGTGATAGGCTAAACCAGCAACCGCAAAACCAATATCACCAATCACCGTGGCTTCCCCAGTGGTGGGGTTAATATTGAGGAATAATGTGGTTTGACCATCATCAGTTTGATCGAGTCCATAAAGCTGGGAATCGACAAAAGCAATATCGGTTACGGAGGTGGCGATCGCGCCAATTAATTGGGTGTTCCCTGTCACTAAGTCTAAGGTATACAAATTACTGGGTTGATCCGATTGATAATCCTGAAGATAGACGGTTCCAGGTGTTAGATCTCCGCCAGATGTTTTGGATAAACTCATTTTTCTCTCCTACTATCTTTTATCTAGGCTTTAAACACTCAAGGGGCGGGTTTAGTCACATCTAGGTGGCAAAAAACGTTAATCGTTCAACCCGCCCTTACAGACGTGCCATGGCACGTCTCTACACCTTAGCTTTGACTGGGTAAAACATTGGGAATCTCTTGATTCATTTGCAGTTTCTCAATTGCGTCTTTAATCACCTCCAGCAATAGCTGATTCTCCTGCTGCTGCGCCAACTGAACCGCTTTCTGCAAGTCCGCGATCGCCTTTTGTTTTTGCTTCAGTTTAATCTGGACTAAGCCGCGATTATAATAGGATTCAATATGATTCGGACAAAGGGTTAAGGCTTGGTCGTAATTCTTGAGTGCCTCTTTATATTTTTGCAGGGCATAGTAAGCATTGCCGCGATTATTATAGGCTTCATGATTTTGACTATCAAGCGTAATGGCTTTGGCATAGTTGCTAATGGCTTGCACGAAGTTATTTAAATAGTAGTAGCTATTGCCGCGATTGTTATAGGCTTGAGCATAGTTAGGATTGATTGCGATCGCTTTATCGTAGCTGTCAATCGCTTGTTGATATTGATTTAAGGCTATATAGGTATTTCCTAAATTATTATAACTTTCAGCATAGTCAGGATTGAGTTTAATGGCATGACTAAAGTCTAACAGCGCTTGTTTATACTCACTTAAATTATAGTAAGCATTACCGCGATTATAGTAAGCCCGCTCATACTTAGGATTAAATTTAACCGCTTGCGTATAATCCGCGATCGCTTGATTATAATCCCCTAGTAAATAGTAGGTATTTCCTCGGTTATTATAAACTTGTGGATAGCTAGGATTCAGTTTCAGAGCATCATTATAATTTTGCAAGACTTCTTGATAGTCATTTAAAGCAAAAAAGCAATTGCCACGATTGTAGTATGACAACGCCAAATTTGGATAAGCTTGAATCGCTTTGTTGTAAATCTCAATTGCCTGCTCATACTGTCTTGCCTGATACAGCGTTTCGGCTTGTCGATTATAATTAATTGCCAGATTTCGCTTGTATTCCAAAACAGCAGGTAAAATCAAGCCTAAAATTATCATTAGTCCAAAACTGCTTATGATAAAACCGAAAACAACACCGATTGATTTAAGGATTTTGGCAAGACGCTTCAATGTACAACCCCCATTGATTCTGGAATACAGTCCCAATCAATTTTAGAGTTTAAAGGAATTTTTTTAAATATTCAATCAGTTTTGGCGTTTGCATCACGCCCTTGATGCGACTGGCTTGTTCACCTTCGATAAATAAAATTGAAGTCGGCAACGACTGAATCTCATACTGAGAGGCTAGTTTTGGATATTTCTCTGTGTTTATTTTCACCACTTTGATGCGATCTCCCATTGCCGTCTTCACCTGCTCTAAAATAGGAGACATCATTTTGCAGTATCCACACCAGGTTGCATAGAAGCTGACTAAAACCGGCGTAGGAGAATTCTGAATTAAATCTTGGAAACTCGAAAAATTATGCTTAGTTGCCATTTCATTGAGTTGCAAGCCGCTGTAACATAAACAAAGCCAGATAAACCCAGTCAGGCTATCTGGCTCATTGGATGAATTACGATTCTACTTGTTGTTCCTGAAAGACTACTTCGCCCTCTTGTTGAACTTGAGCCATTTGAGTGGTATTGATTGGGCAAGCCGGACTCGCATCGATTTCTTCCACCTTTCTTACTTTGCGAATCAGCACAATTTCCTCTTCGCGCCGAACCACTGTGCGAACTGGAGTTACACAAACAATATCGGTAGCAGGATTACGTCCAAAGCTATCAAAGCTAAGTGATTCCAGGGGAACAATATAACCTGAACCTTTGGAATTTTGCTCACTCATAGTCTAAAACCTTATCTGTCAAAGCAACATTGGCAACGTTCTTAGTATGGCAGCTTAGAGATGAGAAATATAGTCCCTAAAGTTCAGATGTTGAATAGAGAATTTTTGGCTCAAATCCTAATAATGCATAATGTTGTATTTTAGTCAATACCTATAAGTCATAGAATTGAACTAAAACATATCTCTGATTCAATCCCTTACCTTGTTAACCAAACAGAGATTTCATGGCGAAAATATGTAATATATTGCAATAATTGTCGATTACTGATTCATATCCCCCAGCCCATATCCGAAACATGAAGGCAAAAGACATTCTTCAACGTTATGCAACTCAGGAAAGAAACTTTCAATCGATTCGCTTTAACCAAGTTTCCTTAAGTGGTGTCGATTTGAGTGGCGCTGACTTCAGTTATGCCAATCTCAGTTGCGCTGACTTAAATCAAAGTATTCTAAAACGGGCTAAATTTATCTGGTGCGATTTAAATCAAGCAAACTTAAAAAATAGTAACTTAGATCAAGCAAACTTACTCTATGCCAGCTTGCTGTGGGCAAATCTCAGTGAAGCCAGCTTAATCCAAGCCAACCTCAGTAATGCTCGCTTAAATCATGCTAATCTTCAGTCAGCTTGCTTAAACGCCGCCAATCTCACTAATAGTTGCTTAGACGTCGCTTGTTTAACCCACGCTGATTTAAGGGGGGCAGATTTGTTCCAAGCGAATTTAAAAGGAGTGGATGGTACCGAGGCGATTTTTAATCAGGCGAAGCTGTGTCAAACCAACTGGGAAGAAGCCATTCTCACCAAGGCTTTATTGTGTCAGACTGACTTGGAAGGAGCGCAACTCCATAAAACGATTTTATGTGGTGCAGACTTAAGCGAAGCGGATTTAGTTGAAGCCGATTTAAGTGATGCTGACTTAACCGGGGCAATATTGCGACAGGTTGCCTTAGAATTAGCTATCCTTGTGAATACAGATTTGAGCGATGTTGATTTGAGTCAAGCCTCTCTGTTTAAAGCGAATTTAGAAGGAGCGGTGCTTGACGGAACAGTGTTAGTGGATGCCGATTTACGTTATGCCAACTTAAAAGACACCCAACTCCAATCCGTAAATTTATCCGGTTGTCGAGTTAAAGGAGCGCTATTTACCAATGCGATCGGCTTAAGCCGAACTCAAAAGCAATGGCTAATTGAAAAAGGTGCATTGAATATTGAAATCGATGACTATTAAACCCAGCCTTATTCAACAAACCGAAAATTTTATTCACCAAAAAACTGGAAAAACGCTTAGTTTTATTCAAAAAATTGTTTTGCAAGAATCGTTAAATGAAACCCCTAAAACCTATGTACAAATTGCTCGTGAAAATCACTATTCTGAAAAATATATCCGTCAACATGTTGCGCCAAATTTATGGAAATTAATATCAGAGGTTTTAGGAGAAAAAGTTAATCGAACGAATTGCCGTGCTGTCCTCGAACAAAAAATTCCAAATGCCTCTATTCCTAAAAACCAGCATCTCGCTACGGGTTTAGAGACGTTACGTTCAGAATCTCCAGAAGGACAAGTTCCGCTCAACTCTCCTTTGTACATTGAACGGCATAACCTTGAGCAAACCTGTTATCAAGAAATTCTCAAGAAAGCCGCACTGATTCGGATCAAAGCCCCCTGTAAAATGGGCAAAACGTCTCTCCTAAGTCGGATTCTTGCTTACGGGAAAACCCAGAATTGGGCGACTGTGCGCTTAAGTTTAAACCAAGTTGAAACGAGCCGATTGGCGTCTACGAATCAATTCTTGCGCTGGTTGTGCGCGAATGTTACCCAGCAGTTAGGATTAGACTCTAAATTAAATGAGTATTGGGATGAAGATATTGGCACATTAGTCAGTTGTACCCTTTATTTTCAAGAACATATTTTGAAAAACCTTGATAGTCCGCTAATTTTTGGATTAGATGAGATTAATCAACTGTTTGAACATCAAAGCCTTTCCCGTGATTTTCTGGTTCTATTGCGTCACTGGCATGAAAAGGGAAAAGATTTAGCGATTTGGCAAAAGTTGCGAATTATTCTGGTTCATTCCACTGATATTTATATTCCGATACAAGCCAATCAATCTCCCTTTAATATCGGCGTGCCAATTGAGTTACCCCCGTTTAATCAGCGTGAAGTCGAAGAGTTAGCCCAACGGCATGGACTTAAAATAACGCCGTCTGAATTGCACCAGTTAATGCTGCTCACAGGCGGATATCCTTATCTGGTCAGACTAGCGTTTTATCATAGCTTACAGCACCATTTACCTTTGAAAGAACTGGTTTCAAATGCGGTTGTTTATCAAGCCATTTTCAAGCCGCACCTTGGCTATTTATCTAGAAAAATTAAACAAAATATTGATTTAATGGAATCGTTTAAAAATATATTATTATCTCCGGCATTTTTAAACGAAGAGATTATGTTTGAGTTGAAAAGCCTAGGATTAATTACTTTAGGTGTTAATCAAGTCAAGGTAAGCTGTCAATTATATCAGGATTATTTTACGAATTACTTTAACCTCTAACGAATAAGTAGGTGGGGACAATTAAGTAGGTGGGGACAATTAAAGTTAACGGCTGAGATCGTCATTTGTCATTTGTCATTTGTCATTTGTCATTCGTCATTTGTCATTTGCTTCCCCATCTCCCCCATCTCCCAGACGTGCCATGGCACGTCTCTACATTGCTCCCCCTGCTCCCCCTGCTCCCCCTGCTCCCCCTGCTCCCCCTGCTCCCCCTGCTCCCCCTGCTCCCCCTGCTCCCCCTGCTCCCCCTGCTTCCCCAGCTTCCCCAGCTCCCTACCCCCTCACAACACTTATTCAGCAGCGCCTATCTACTTATCTCCGTTTTGTATTACCTTCTCCTGATTAATTTTATACCATAAAACTCGATATAAATCTAACGGTTTAGCTTTTCCCTTAACTCGCATTGGCGGCATTTTTTCTACAGGAATAGTTCGGTCATTGAGTTTATCTAACGTACTTTGAGCGATTAAAATTTCATTGGGTTTGGCTAAATTACAAATCCGACTGGTCACATTCGTGGTATCACCAATCGTGGCATACTGAATCAGTTTCGCTGAACCGATATTTCCCGCCGCCACTTTCCCCGTATTTAAGCCGATGTGAATTTGAATCGGTCGTCTTTTGCGTTTAATCCATACTTGATTTAAACGACGAACTGCCCATTGCATATCAATCGCGGCTCTTACCGCTAAATCGACATCATTGGGTTTGCGATAGGGAGCGCCCCAAACCGCCAGCAATGCATCACCAATATATTTTTCCAAGGTTCCTTCATAGGGGAAAACAATCTCCTCAACCATCACCTGAAAATACTCATTCAGCATTTCAATAATTTGCCGAGGTTCCATTTGGGAGGACATTTTGGTAAAGTTACTAATATCTGCAAACAGCGCTGTTACTTCCGTATCGACGATTTCTAAATTGCCTTCCTCCCGCAGCTTACGACTCACCGTTCGCGGAAAGAACCGTTCTAGTTTATCCCGCATCACCGCCTCCGCCTCCATCTGGGTATAAAGGCGAGAATTCTCGATCGCGATCGCGGCTTGGTTTGCCAGACAAGTTAAGAACTCCAAGTCTTCCTCAGAATAGAGATGCGTCATCGATAAGTTATCCACGTACAAAACACCGATAACCGTATCTCTTGGTTTGAGCGGAACACACATCGCGGCGTGAATCCCTTGTTTGAGAATCGAGACGGAATCGTTAAACAAAGTGTCAATTCGGGCATCATCCGTTAAGATGCCATTGCCTTGCTTGCGAACAAAATTAGCAATCCGTTTGCTGTAAAACTGAGTATTATCTTGATAATCAGATTGCAGCTTTACCGCTTTCTGTTCCAGTTTTCCGGTCTGTTCATCAACCATCAAAATCGCTGCCCGATCCACCTGCATGATCTCAAACAACAGATCCAAAATTTTTTGCATCAGTCGGTCAGATTCTTCGGGGGAGGAAAGCTGTTTGCTCACCTCTAGCAAAATTTGCAATTTATCAACCGAACGCTGATGAGCATCTTGGTCGCGGAGTTTTAAAACTGAATGTTCTGCTTTATCAGGTTGCAGTAATTCTCGCATCGTAATCCGCGTCTTCTCAGGCGCAACCTGCCGGAGAATCGAAAGATTCGAGGTATCCTCATTGATCGGTTTTTGTTGAGGAGTGGGAAAGGTTTTCACAAATTTGAAAAACACACTACCAAAGCGAATTAAATCCCCATGCTTGATTTGACATTCCTCAATTTTACACTCGTTAACAAACGTGCCATTGAGACTTTGCAGATCCGTCAGTGTGGCACTGTCTGAGTCTGAGCAAATAACGATTTGGGCATGGTGACGAGAGAGATACCCATGAAGTACGACAATTGTGTTATCGTCTTCACGCCCGATGGTATTAATCCCCGACTCCAAGGTATAAACTTTTTGATTAGGAGTATCGGGATCGTAAATTAAGTAAGACACGCCCCATCCTCACCCTTAATGATCATTTCATTTAAGATAGCGAATGCTGGAGACTTGCTCCCAGTCGCTTGTGGTCAATCTCCCACCTGAGGCTTCCGATACACTAGAAAAGGTTGGCAATCGGGACTTTATCCACCACTCTAGACAAATCAGCATGGCGCGATCGCTCACATACACTCAAGCACCCTGGCTAGAAACCTATACTGAGATTATTGATGTTCGCAGCCCCAGTGAGTTTGCTGAGGATCATCTGCCTCAAGCGATTAATCTACCCGTCCTCAATGATGAACAACGGGCGAGAGTGGGAACGCTTTACAAGCAAGTCTCCCCCTTCCAAGCCCGAAAACTGGGTGCTGCCCTGGTTGCTGGTAACATTGCTCAACATCTTGAGTCTCACTTTGCCGTTAAAGACAAAGACTATCATCCTCTGGTGTACTGCTGGCGTGGCGGTCAACGTTCTCATAGTCTGGCTGGCGTCTTAAATCAAATTGGCTGGCGAGTGACTGTTCTAGAAGGGGGCTATAAAACCTACCGCACTTATGTGCGCCAGCAACTCGAAACGTTACCGCCCCAGTTTACATTTCAGGTGTTATCCGGTTTCACGGGTAGCGGGAAAACCTATATTCTACACCAGTTAGCGCAACGCGGCGTCCAAGTCGTTGATTTAGAAGGTTTGGCAAATCATCGCGGTTCTCTACTCGGTCAACAGTGGCAAGATGAACCAACCCCTCAACCGTCGCAAAAACAGTTTGAATCCTTACTCCTGTTGGCATTACAACGCTTTGACTCCCGTCAGCCGATTTGGGTAGAAGCCGAAAGCAATAAAATTGGACAGCGTTATTTGCCTAATTCCCTTTGGCAACAGATGAAGCAGGCGAACTGTATAGAAATTCAACTCCCCCAAGCGGTAAGAATCGAACGGCTGCTGCACGAGTATCCCCACTTCATCAGCCATCCCGACGTATTGAAACGCAAGCTAGGGTTCTTGAAATCACGCTACGGTGGGCAAAAAATTCAGCACTGGTATCATCTAATTGACACCGAACAATGGCATACATTAGTCGGAGAATTGCTGAGTCACCACTATGATCCAGCCTACCGTCGTTCCATTGGGCATCTGTACCAATCTGCTTCACGCATCTTAGAAAGTGATGAGGTATCGGATACTACCGTAGAAGCGTTGCTTGAGTCGGTTAAACCTGAATGTCAATAATGGCTCCCATCCTGGTAGTGCGAGCATCTTGCTCGCTATTAATACCCAATTTAAGTGCATGACAGCTTAAGATTAAAAACAACCAGAACCCCATTGTACTGTGGGATGGTGATGTATTAACCATTCCAGACCTGCTACCCGGTTGGGAAGTCCCCATCTCTGAATTATGGTCGCCTGTATTTGAATAAGCTGGATATGATTACCCTGCAACTCCGACAACTCGACGTACCTCCTGGTCAACGGTTGCTCATTCGTAACCTCGATTGGCAACAATTCGAGCGCATCTTAGTCGAACTCGGTGAAACCCGTTCCTCCCGCATTGCCTATAGCCACAGCATCTTAGAAATCCGAATGCCTACCCCAGAACACGAAGTTGATAAAGAACTCATTGGTGATCTGGTTAAAATTCTCTTGGATGAACTAGAAATAGACTGCGAGTGCTTCGGATCAACTACATTTAAACAAGAAACTATGGATAGTGGTATCGAACCCGACCAGTGTTTTTATATCCAGAATCAGGCGCAAATGCGGGGAAAACGACGCATTGACTTAACCATTGATCCACCCCCTGATCTCGCCATTGAAGTAGATGTTACTTCAAAAACCCAAATCGATGCTTATACCGCCCTTGGGGTTGCTGAACTTTGGCGCTACGAAAAGAATCAACTTAATATTTACACACTGCAAGCCGGACAGTATCAGCGCGTGGAGATTAGTCCCACATTTCCCACATTACCCATACTGAACTTGGTGACACAGGTGCTTGAGCAAAGTATCGCCATTGGCAGAAGTGCGGCTTTACGCGCCTTTCGTCAGCAAATTAAAGCCTTTAAATCAGAAATGTAGGGGCGCAAGGCTTTACCCGATTTAACCGTCAAATCTGAATTTGATAGATTAGTTTTACGTCCAGAAACTGTAAAGGCACTTCTGCCTTGCTTCAATCACGGCAGATTTTGTTGACAGAGTTGAAAAATATAGCGCAGCCGTCCGAGTAAAAGTTCCATGTCTCCCGTTGAGTACAGGGGCGTTTCATAGCCAATTCCATTGATATCTAGTTTGTAGAATCTCCAGCCTTCGCCATTGGTAACGATTCCCAGACTATCTAGGGTATAATTTTTCTGTTGGTTATTCCACTGACAGGCTTGCATCTCGACCAAGCATTGAGCTAGTCCTTGCTCAAAATCATCTTTTTTGGCTTCAATGATACACAGACTTGGCATATCCAGAAATCGCTTACGTTCAGCAATCAGGTAATCCACATATCCCGCTAACTGATCACTTTCCAGGTGCGCTCCTTTCCAGATTTTGAGACGTTCACAGGGGTTAATCGCTTCATCGCAGATGGCATCAATTAAAAGCTTTTTAGACTCTTCATAGCTTTCCAGATCAAAGTTGCGGTTGAGTCGGGTAAGGTGTTCTTGGAAAAAGGCACTGAGTTGAACAGGTTCTGTTTTCAGAGTCCAAGGGAGCAAATCGGTAAGTCCTAGTAACTTAAATGCTTCGCTTTTACTGAAGCTAGAAAATTTTCGCTTCTTGGATTTTGGGGTTTTCCCGCTGCGACGTTTTCCATTTAGCATCTTGGTTATCTTAACACTAAATAATCAAGGCATCCACTCCAGGACAATCCCAACGCGACTATCTTTTTCTTCTGTCGAGTTTTGCTTCTGAATATCGGTGGATAAGCGTAAGTCTGGGGTAACCGCATACCCAACCGACAAGGTGGTTAAACCGACTTCATCATCACTTCCTGGGGAGACAAAACTTTGGGTTAAAGATATATCAGCCGCACCTGTGCGAGATAAAACCAACTGCAATTTTACGCCGAGATTTACGCCATCTGTGGTATAGTCATTCGACTCCAGATAGCGATAACCCACCAGAGGAGCCACATTTACATAATTTCCTAAAGGACGCAGATAATACCGCAAGTCTACACCAAACGCTTCGCGATCGCCATTAAATGAGGTGTGATAATCCCCACTGACGGTGAAACCGCTACGATTGATAAATATATCTTCTACACCGATATTCAATCCCCCCGCTTGTTCAGTTGAGGGAAACTGAGAATAGCCGAACCGGAACCGGGTGCGAAAACTGGGGTCATGGCGAATTTCTTCTAAAACATTGGGTACGTCTTGCAACCAGCGTTGTAATACGGGACTATTCTCAATAATCTCTGGATTTAACTCCAATTCCTGGGCGGCTGAGTTTGATGGGGTTTCAGATTGAGCCGTCAGGTTTATTTCGGGAATTGGGGTTGGGATTGTGTCTAACGTTTGGCAAGATGTGTTACCCCAACTGGGTACAAATATCCATAGTAAACCTAAGCTTAATTGCAAACATTTTCTCGAAAAATAGTTAACTGGGACTAGGGAATAGGAACTCGGAAAGATACTGTTGGCGAATTCTGGTTGGCTCATATTAAAGGAGTGGGGGCGGAGTTATGGAGGTGTAGGGGCGGGTTTTACTGATCACGTTTTGGAGACAACCCTTAATGTAACTAAACCCGCCCTTCTTTTACCCTTCTTTTACCCTCCTTGATTCCCTCTTTATTCCCCCCTTTCAAAGGGGGGCTAGGGGGGATAAGGGCTAGGGGGAATGGAGAAGGGGTTAGGGGATGAGGGTGAAACGGTACATAACCCAAAGGCTTACTATCATTGATGTTCACCTTAAGTTGATACGGATGAAGGCTTGCGCCCCACATAAGTACCTCTTAGAGGTTTGTTGTAAGATGCGAGCGTTTATAGCGCTAAAGCGCTTACTACAAACTTAGTACAAACCTTAAAACCGTTCCACATCCTTAAACTGGGCTGACTTTTGAGCATTGGCGGCTTCGCCACAGGTGCGAGGCGTGGGAAATACTTTTCCGGGATTCGCCAAGCCTTTGGGATTAAACACCTGATTAATCCATTTCATTGTCTCCAAATCCGCCTCACTAAACATATCAGGCATAAAACAGTTTTTATCTGCACCAATCCCATGTTCCCCAGAAATACTTCCGCCTGCATTTACACAAAGTCGCAGAATTTCCCCGCCTAATTCTTCCACCTGTTCAAATGCACCCGGAATTGATTCATCGTACAGAATCAAAGGATGTAAATTGCCATCTCCCGCATGAAAAACATTGGCAATCCGATAGCCATACTTTTCACTTAACGCTTCAACGTCTTTAAGTACCTGCGCTAACTGTGTCCGAGGAATTACCCCATCTTGGACAAAATAATCGGGACTCAGATGTCCCGCCGCCGCAAATGCTGCTTTGCGTCCTTTCCATAGTTTTAACCGCGTTTCGGGGTCACTGGCGGTGGTAATGGTTCGCGCCCCATTCTGTTGACAGAGTTGAGTCACCCGCTTTTTGTTGGTGCTTACTTCTACCTCTAACCCATCCAATTCCACTAACAAAATGGCGCCCGCATCTCTGGGATAACAGCCTGTCGCCACCACATCTTCTACTGCATTAATACTGAGATTATCCATCATTTCCATTCCGGCTGGAATAATCCCTGCACCAATAATATCGGCAACGGCGGCACCGGCGGCTTCTATACTGGTAAAATCTGCTAGAACCACACAGATGGATTCTGGGGTTTTGAGAATTCGCAGCGTAATTTCTGTGGCAATTCCTAATGTGCCTTCGGAACCCACAAATAACCCGGTTAAATCATATCCTGGCATTTCCGGAATGGTGCCACCGACATCGACAATTGACCCATCGGGAACCACCAGTTTTAACCCCAAAACATGGTTTGTGGTTACGCCATATTTGAGACAATGGACTCCGCCCGAGTTTTCAGCCACATTACCGCCAATGGAACATATAATCTGACTGGAGGGGTCTGGGGCATAATAGAATCCGGCACCACTGACGGCTTGAGTCACCCAGTTGTTGATGACTCCAGGTTGAACCACAATCCGTTGATTGTCTAGGTCAACATCCAGGATGCGCTTCATCAAGGCGGTGACGATTAAGACACAATCTTCTACGGGTAAAGCACCGCCCGATAAGCCTGTGCCTGCACCTCGTGCCACCCAAGGGATAGTATAGCGATCGCACAGTTTAACAGCAGCAGCCACTTGTTCAGTCGTGCGGGGGAGTACCACCAAGGCGGGGCGTTGGCGATAACTGGGTAATCCATCACATTCGTAGGTGAGTAATTCCTCCTTGCGGCGAACCACACCCTTTTTACCAATAGCTGCTTCAAATTCCTTGATAATGGGTTTCCAGTTCCGTTTGGACTTGGCTTGGGTCAACATAGGTCGAGTTTATGAGTACCGCTACGGGGAAGTTAAACATTAAACGTTAGACAGTAGGGGCGAGTTTTGCTGTTCAGTTTACCTGCAACCGATAACCTATCCACAGAAGCCGCCCTTCGTCCTGAATTAAAAAAGGGTTGATAAAATACTATTCTCAGGGAATTAAGGCTTTTATTTCAACTACGCATATCTTGCCTCATTAGTCAACCCTTGTTGTAACCCGTAACGAATCTCGCTTTATGCCGTTTTTGTCTCTAGCAAGGGTGATAGATAGGGGGTTTCAGATTCTTGACTACCGACAAAAAATGTACTTGACAAATGTACTTGACATCAGAGCCGGGGATTGAAAACCAAGCTCATTGGACTCTTGACGTCACTTTGGCTGAAGATGCTTCCCGTATTCGTTCTTTCCCTAGTCCTCGGAATGCAAGCTCTCTTGCGGCGCATAGCTCTGGGTCTTCCGTATTTAGCACACTAAGTCCGGAAGAATCCCATAAATTTACTTGTCTTGACTTTTAAATTTATCATTTTTTCAACCTAAATTAAACTGAAATTCATATTTACTTAGAATTTACAAATCTATAAGCCTTGCTGAATCTTCTGTAAAATCATTCAATCTCTATAGACAAGACAATCACGGATTCAGTAAAGTAGAGAACTATAAGGGATTACTACTTATTACGTTTTTAAGTCAGAGTACCCTAAGTTTTCTAAACCTATTCCCCCTCTATTGAACATGAAACAACTACCTTTACGTCTCCTAAGCTCCAGCTTACTCGCTACCAGCATTACCCTCATGTCTGGCTTTGTTTCAGCCAACGCGGTACAAGCCTCAGCTATTTCCTTGGATAACACCAGCACATCAACAAATACACTTACCCATGACGCTTCCGCTCAAGTAAATGAAGCAAATAGAAGATTCTCCATTAGCACTATGCCTCATATTCCTGAGCATAATCCTCATCATGATCATGGTTCTACGTCCCAACCCACTATGCTAATAAGTTTTGCCTTAATGATTGGTTCTATCGCTGCCACAGCCGCACGTTATCGGCAGTCTTGCTAAATATTGCCATGTTTGTCGGCTAAAGCGTCGGTCAAGTATTCCTAGAAACCGGGTTTCTCGTAAGGATGACAACTCCATATCAAGTTTCACCCCCAGAAATCCGGTTTCTTGACCGATGTCCCTAGCTGATAGGGGTAAGAAGTTAAATAATGCTTCTTACCCTTTTTTTTTTTTTTGAAGGAGCAAAGCTGTAGGAGCGGTTTTTACTGAGAACGTTCTGTCGATGTCCAAGAATTTGACTGTCGCCGCAAGTCTTGCTAAGTATTTAATTGTTAATCGGCTGGTTGATGGGGTTAGAAGTTTAGATAGACTTCCAACCCCTTTTTTTTGGGATCGTTAGGTAAGCGCGATCGCACTTAAACCCTTAAACCCCGGCGATTAAAATCGCGGCTATACAAACAAAGTCCGCCTACGCGGACTCACGAAAAATAGGGGCGATCGCATTGTCCACCCCAAAAAGCGCCCTCTCCTCAAGTTGCGGTTCTACCCAATAGGTTTGATGGGCGCTGGTGTATCAAATAATTCAGTTTGTGCCAGATTGTGATAGATTTTTTTTCCAATTCGCTAAGATTCCTGGCGCAATATATTTTCCTCGTTCTTGGATTAAGGCATCAGCCATCGTAATCACGTCTGCAACTGTTTTATATTGAGTTGTCACCATTTCCGACAATAAGCGCAATGTCCGAATATATGCAATTTGGTATTTTTTACAGGTTTTAACAACTAGCCCGTCATCACTGGCACACATAAGTAATCGATGACGGGCAATCGCAATTGTGGAGCGATCAGCGATACTTAAAAGGGGAATGTTCTGACCCAATTCTAAAAAACTGGCGAACATCTCCTCAGTGTCGAGAGTGAGTGATGTTAAGTATTGTTCGGCAGCTTCACGAGTGAGTGCTTCTAGCCTATCGGAGTCAAGAACATCTTGTGCAATGAATAAGGGGCTGTAGTGTAACTGTAACCACTCCCATTCATTCAGCCAGCGAAAGTCTATGAGCGCCGTGGCGTCAAGAATTGTTCCGTTAAGAGATGGCATAAATCTCGACATCCTGGCGATACACCCGCAGCTTTTCCACTGTTATATCGAAGAGTTCCGCTGCTTTCATTTCGGAAATTTTGCCTAGTTTAAGGGCTTGCCAGATTAACTGTTGATAGCGTTCATTTTCAGGAAAGCCTTCTGGCTTGAGTTCTGGCGGTAACTCCATTGTATTTTTTAGGGAGGAGCTATACTGATTTTTGTAGACAGCACAAATTTTGGCTTTTTCTTTGGCATAGTCAACTATTTCCATCTGTGCCAAACGGGTCAAAATAACTTGGTAACTAACCCGAAAATGTTGTTTAAGTTTAACTATATTAGTTGTTAACTGGTACATCCGCTCTAATTCTGCTTGGGGAACTAACAGATGACCAGCAAAGAAATCAGCCACGTTTTCCCGTGCTTTGTCTTGTTCCTTGGTTCCTTCCTCAATTAAAGCATTGTGATACTCATTTCGATGTAAAATTAAGTGTCCTATTTCATGAGCTAACGTAAACAGTTGCCGTTCTATCGTAATGTCATGGCTGTTGATTAAGACAAAAGCACCTTGAGCATCGCTACAAGCACTTAAACCGAAGAAACCTTTAATCAGATAGGGAACGCGCAGGACTTTCAATCCTATTTCTTCTACAGTTTCAAATAAGTTGAAAATCGGTGCTTCTCCCAATCCAAGACAGCGACGAAACCGACTAGCAATTTCAGCGATGCGTTTTTCATTACCCTCAACTTGATAGCAGGGGGTACTTTCTGGGGTGTATGGGGGTAAACCCACGGCTTGCTCCAGAGTGTTATAGGTTTCCAGCATTCGCAGCACTTGGGCAACAAATTGGGGGTTATTGCCAAAGGATGCATGAGCGCGGAAGCGGAAGTTAGGTAGTTCCTCGCTTTCTGGGCGTAGTAAATCGTCGAGGGTAACGCCCAAAGCACGAGCTAGAGCAGACAAGGTTTTGCTGTCGGGTAGGGTTTTAGCGTTTTCGTAGTTGTTGATACTCTGGCGAGTCATCCCGACTATCTCTGCTAGCTGCTCCTGGGATAGACGCAGACTTTTGCGGTAGCGGATGAGGTTGGCTGCGATGGTTTCCTTCATGTTTAACTTTCCCGCGAAAGTGCTGGAGGGTCAAGAGTTTTGTAAAAGAAACTGGTCTTTTATATGCTAATTATACTTGAAAATGTAAAAGCAGTTTTACAGTTTACGGCGATTGGGTTAGGGCGCGATCGCATTCTCCACCCCAAAAAGCGCGATCGCACACCTTCTTTTCGTCTTACTCTATCGCTGTTGCTGTCCAGTCTTGAGACAAGGAGGAACCGATACCGCCTCAATCGATATTATCGGGTAAGTCATCAATTGACATTCCCATCCACTCAGTTGAAAGTGTATTGACGATGTAAATACATCCTGCCTACACTTAGAGGCATGGACGTATATTTCGTACTCAACGGCATCACCTTTGTTTGGAATGAACAGAAGGCGCGGTAAAATCCTGCCAAGCATGACGGTGTTACCTTCCAACAGGCTACAGAAGCTTTCTTCGATCCCTTTTTAGTTGTCGTTGATGCGAGTCGCAATGATGAAGCGCGAGATGTTGTCATTGGTTTGGATAAGCGCTGGAATCTCCTATATGTAGTTCATATTGAGCGGGATGATGACATGATTCGGATTATTTCGGCTCGTAAAGCAACGAGAAAGGAGCGTGACTACTATGAAACCTGAAGCCTTGAAAAAACGATTGGATAAAAATCGTCCAATGACCAGTATCACTATTCGCATTCCTGAAGATGTGGTCGAGGATCTTAGCGGGTGGCTCCATTACTGGGGTTTTCGGGTTATCAACCCTTAATTCGTGCTTATATTGGTCAGGGGTTACGAGCTGATCTTGAGCGATTAGAAGGAGATACGGTTTCTGCTTTAATTGCTAGTCTAAAGCGTCGCGGCGTTAGTGATGATGTGATTCATGAAGCACTCAGCGAAGTGGCTCAAAACTGAATCTGATTAGAGAGGCGATCGCACTCTCCACCCCAAAACATGCGATGCAAGGGAGCGCACTCCTCAAGCTGATCGCCCACCTTCTCTCAGTCTTACTCTATCGCTGTTGCTATCACCAGCGCTTTTTGGGAAAGTGGATGCCTGATGCACAGTTTGAGGTGTTTTCGATGCGGATGTGGTAACTTCTATCGTTCAAGAGTAACATCGTATCCCCTTTGGGTAGGGGCGCAAGGCTTGCGCCCTCTCAAGTTACTCAGCGTTATACTATTTAGGTTCACTTGTGGTTATATTCACCAATGGAGTGGCAACCGATAGAAGATTTACCATCAAACTGGCAAAATTTGGCGAGTGCTGAGTTACCCCCCTTAGTCACTGTTTGGGATGAACAAGCAGAACGTCTTCGTACATCGGGTGAGTTCAAAACGTTTATGGAGAGGCTAAGCCGAGAGATAGCCATCGAAACAGGAATTATTGAGCGGTTATACACTATAGATCGAGGAATAACTCGCCTTTTAATTGAACAAGGAATTAACGAAGCTCTGATTCCTCATGGAGCAACAGATCGTCCGGTAAAACAAGTCGTATCTTTAATTCAAGATCAAGAAACGGCAATCGAAGGACTATTTGATTTTGTCGGTGGGCAGAGAAGTTTGTCCACATCTTATGTCAAGCAATTACACCAGGTTTTAACTCAGAGCCAAGATAGTACAGAGGCATTAGTTCCACAGACAGGGCAAATCATTCGCGTTCGTCTCATACGAGGTGACTGGAAGCAACAACCGAATAATCCGATGCGGCTAAATGGGACGATTCATGAGTATTGTCCTCCAGAACAAGTGGCATCGGAAATGGATAGATTGATTGAATTGCATCATCACCATCGAAACCAGAAGATTCCTCCTGAAATCGAATCAGCTTGGTTGCATCATCGATTTACTCAAATTCATCCATTTCAAGATGGGAATGGTCGAGTGGCTCGATGTCTTGCCAGCTTAGTCTTTATTCAGGCGGGATGGTTCCCACTGGTTCTTACTCGTGATGATCGTGCTGCTTATATTGCGGCTTTAGAACAAGCTGATCAAGGTGATTTGAAAGGCTTGATTAATCTATTTACCAAGAGTCAAAAGCAAGCTTTTATTTCCTCCCAAGTCATTACATTGTCCGGATTTATTTCATAGTCATCAATTCGATGATCAAGTTCCTGTTTTTGCCTCTCTGTTAGATCGGGATAGACTTGCTCGGCTGCAATACTATCCCAGATTGCTTGTACCAGACGGATTCTCTCTTCAATGCTGAGAGATACAATTTCATTCAATGCTGCTGTAATATTCATAAAAACTCCTTCGTTGTGGGAAACCCCGTGTCTTTAGACCGGGGTTGCTTACGCTGAAACGCCTAGATAGAAAAGCTGGCGATTAAGCTGTGGGTTATTTAAACAGCTTTTAAGACCAGAATGCCTGTGTTGAGTATCTATGATAGCGCGATCGCACTTTAAACTGAAGCTTCCCCAGTGCCGATGTACTACACCTAGGTTAAAGCCTCATCCAGTAAGGGTTTGAGCGGTGATAGGCAAAAAGCGTAACGGGTACAACCTTCGACTCTGATGGCATACCCTCTGAATCCTATAAGGCTTGATGTGCGATCGCACTCTCCACCCCAAAACACGCGATCGCACACCGTCTCTTAGTCTTACTCTATTCCTGTTGCTGTCTAGTCTTGAGACACCGGATGAACTGATACCGCCTCAGTCAATATCATCGGGTAAGTCGTCGATTGACATTCCTGCTTGTTCCAGAAGTTCTTTCAGCCGTTTAAACTGTCCTAGAGAAAGCTTGAGTTGATGTGCGCCTCTTTCGTAGTTTCTAATTGTCCGACCAGTAATCCCCAGTTCTTGAGCGAATTGCTCCTGAGTCATTCCTAGACGTTCGCGGACTTGCTTAAGAGTTGGCAAGTTAGGGTTGCTATTCCAATCCTGATCATTTACCATTTTAACTAGCGATAGGAAAACTTTTCCTGTTGACAACCTAAAAATTGACGGGGAAACAGAATCATCAGCGCTTTCTGGCAAAGTGGATGCCTGATGTACAGTTTGAGGTGGTTTTCGATGCGGATGCGGTAACTTCTACCGCTCAAGAGTGACATTGTATCCCATTTGGGTAGGGGCGCAAGGCTTGCGCCCTCTAA
>NZ_JAVJQN010000103.1:0-55982 GCF_040218245.1 Coleofasciculus sp. E1-EBD-02
AATGACAAATGACAAATGACGAATGACAAATGACAAATGACAAATGACAAATGACAAATGACAAATGACAAATGACAAATGACAAATGACAAATGACAAATGACAAATGACAAATGACAAATAACAAATGACGAATGACAATCTTCACCGTTCACGTTAATTATGTCCACCTACTTATAGGATCAAATGTCCAGCAATCCATACCGTTTCTGAAGTTGCAGCAATTTTAGTCGGGCTTCTCCTGCATTATCGGCTAAATCAGCAAACTCTAAAAACCGTTTCAACTCTTTTTTGAGCAAATTCCGTTCCACCTCGAAGGTTTCTCGTCCTAAATCTGGAGGGAGAACAATCATATCAAATAAAGTTGCCCGTTCCTTATCAGGATGCGGGCGCAAAATCCGCCCCCGCCGTTGAATAAACTGGCGGGGATTTCCACTACTAGCCAGAATGACAGCGGTTTGAATCGCTGGAATATCTACCCCTTCATCAAGACAGCGAATCGCCACTAATCCTTGTAATTTCCCGGTTTCAAATTGACGACGTAATTCCTCTCGTTCGGCTAAAGGCGTGTCTGCTGTATAGGTGTTAATCCGATATCCAAGTTCACTTCCCAATAACCGGGTTACGGCTGCTAATTGACGAGTGGTTTCCTGACTTACACTGCCTTCAACTGAACCATCTCCACAATAAAACAACGTGTGATAGGTCTCTAATCGTTCTGCCATTAACTGTTGCAATGCGGTTAACTTGTTAGCCGCTGCCCCAATTAAACGAGCGCGTTGCATTAATAAGGCAGTTACAGTATCATTATTCTGGATATCGACACCTTCATTATCCATTAGCGCCCAGCCAATGCGTTTAGTAAATTTGGCATAGGCGATTGATTCAGTTTCGGTTAATTCCACTAATATTGGATAGTAGAGATAGTGAACTAATGCGCCTTGGTGAATCGCATCCGCTAAAGTTAGTTCAGGTTGCAAAACTGAGCCAAAATAGTTGAATAAGCCGTGGGTTCCTTCTTCATCAAAATAGCGTTCTGGTGTGGCGGATAGGGCAAGACGTAAGCCAATGTTGCGCGGTAAACTCTCTTCTAAGCGTCGAGACCCTAGGTTATGGGCTTCATCACCAACAATTAAGGTTTTGGGGGGAAGGTATTTGAGTTGAGATTGTAACCCCTCTGTGATCAATGTGGCGTTGGTGGTGATAATTGTCAGAAAAGATTGATTGCCCGATTGTAAGTTATAAAGGGCAGTAGAAAGTTGATTTTGCCAATGGCGTACATTTTCAAATGCCAGAATCGGTTCTAAATTAAACGTCTGACATTCTCGCGCCCATTGGGTAACTAGATGACGATAGGGACAAACAACCAGTAAGACTTGTAAGCCGATTTGGTGATAGAGTTGGTTTGCGATCGCGAGGGCGGTAATTGTCTTGCCACTCCCTGTTGCCATCTTCAGCGTACCGCGTCCCTGATTGCTAAACCAGTTGGTTATCGCTTGTTGCTGATAGGAACGCAGGTGCAGTGATGGGGGTAGCCGGGGACAACCTGGTGATATCATTTCTTGAGGGCAGATGGCAGAGGGAGAGCTGGGGGAGCTGGGGGAGCTGGGGAAGCTGGGGGAGCTGGGGGAGCTGGGGAAGCTGGGGGAGATAGGGGAGATAGGGAAGATAGGGAAGATGAGGGCGGGTTTTGAACCAACGTTATCATCAATAGCTGGCGCGAAGTCCCTAAACCCGCCCCTACAAATCAGGTTCCCTTGAAGGTGAAGGAAGTGAAGACTCAACACTCAACCCTAAAAAATTTCCCAAGCCTTTCCGCGATACCCAAAATTAAATGATTCTGGATGCAGGATTTCTGCCAAAATTTCTAACGAATCCACTAATCGGGGTCCGGGACGATTAAAATAAGCATTGCCATCGGTAATATAGACTCTCTTATTTCGTACCGCCTGTAACTCTGACCACTCTGAACGCTGAGTTAACTGCTGGGTTTCCTGACGGGTTCGCTCTAAATCGAAACCACAGGGCATAATAATCATAACTTGGGGGTCAGTTTTCAGTAGTGCATCCCATTCTAAGTACGGCGAATGCTTCCCCAAAGCGGCAAATAAATGATGACCCCCAGCCATATCGACTAATTCGGGAATCCAGTTACCGCTAGCCATTAACGGATCAGTCCATTCGATCGCGGCGACTGTGGGTTGATTGGCGAGGGAGAAGTTCTGTGTCATTTGCTGAATGGTGTCCACACGAGATTGGAGTCGATTCAGCAAGGGTTGCGCGTCTACGCCTAATGTAGCCGCTACTCGTTCAATATCTGCCCATACCTCGCTTAATTGATTCGGCTGCAAGGAAATCACTTTCGGCTGACTGTGGGTGAGTTCAGCCACCGCTTTCTCCACCTCTGGAAAATTGACCGCACAGACATCACATTGATCTTGAGTAACAATGTGGGTGGGTTGTAATTGTTCCAGGATATCGGTTTTAATTTGGTAGATGCTCAGGGCGTCCTTGACTAAGCGACGCACATCCCGGTCTATTTGGGCGCTGGGTTTTTCGGCATTCAGTCGCGCTTCGGTACAAATGGGGCGGTTCTGGATGTCGGGAGGATAGTCGCATTCGTGCGATCGCCCGACAATTGCATCGGTTAAGCCTAAAGCGGCGACAATCTCGGTAGCGCTAGGGAGTAGGGAGACTATTTTTAGGTCGGATGTTGGCATGATGGAGTGAAGATTTTATTTTTTCAACGCAGAGGAACGCAGAGGGTTACGCAGAGGGGCGCAGAGGCTTTGAGAGGATTTGAGTGAAAATTTTGTAGAATTTGAGAAACGATAAGTTGTCACCTGGCAAGTTTGCTTTAGGGGGTAAAAGCACTCACTCGAAATTCATTTTGTTACTTTAACCGGATATTTGTGCTAAAACGTGTACTATTATCCGATGCCAAATTTTAGGTGATTTAGTTCTAATATGAAAGCATTGCTCGTCTATCCCCTCTTTCCCAAGACATTCTGGTCTTATGAAAAAATATTAGAATTAGTCGATCGCAAAGTTTTGCTGCCTCCTTTAGGGTTGGTCACTGTTGCGGCTATTTTACCACAGACGTGGGAATTTAAACTGGTGGATCGCAATATCCGAGCCGTCACCGAAGCGGAATGGGAATGGGCGGATATTGTGATTCTTTCAGCGATGATTGTCCAAAAAGGGGATTTACTGGCACAAATCCGGGAAGCCAAACGGCGAGGGAAACGGGTGGCTTGTGGGGGTCCTTTCCCCACCTCTGTTCCCGATGGGGTGCAGGAAGCGGGGGCTGATTATCTGATTTTAGACGAAGGCGAAATTACGTTACCCCTGTTTGTCGAGGCGATTCAACGGGGAGATGAGACAGGCATATTCCGTTCCAATGGGCAAAAACCGGATGTGACAACCACGCCAATTCCTCGGTTTGATTTATTGGAATTGGATGCTTATGATTCAATGTCGGTGCAATTCTCGCGCGGTTGTCCGTTTCAATGTGAATTTTGCGATATTATTGTCCTCTATGGACGCAAGCCCCGGACGAAAACACCCGCCCAGTTATTGGCAGAATTAGACTATCTCTATGAACTGGGATGGCGGCGGGGTGTGTTTATGGTCGATGATAATTTCATTGGCAATAAGCGGAATGTCAAGTTATTGCTCAAAGAATTAAAAGTTTGGCAAGAAGCACACCAGTATCCTTTCCGATTTAATACCGAAGCCTCAGTTGACTTGGCACAAGACCCCGAACTGATGCAATTAATGGTCGAGTGCTATTTTGATGCCGTGTTTCTGGGAATTGAAACACCCGATGAGGATAGTTTACAGTTGACCAAAAAATTCCAAAATACCCGCAGTTCGTTGGCTGAATCCGTGGATATTATTACTGAGACAGGATTGCGGGTGATTGCTGGTTTTATTGTCGGTTTTGATGGCGAAAAATCTGGTGCGGGTTCGCGGATTGTCCGGTTTGCTGAACAGACAGGAATTCCGACTACAACCTTTGCTATGTTGCAAGCTTTACCGAATACAGCATTGTGGCATCGGTTAGATAAGGAGGGGCGACTTCGGGGCAAAGATGGCAATATTAACCAAACCACGTTAATGAATTTTATCCCCACTCGCCCTTTAGAAGAAATTGCCCGGGAATATGTGGAGGCGTTTTGGCAATTATATGAGCCGGAGCAATATTTAGATCGGGTGTATCGGTATTTCCTGAAACTCGGAGAACCTAAGTGTAAACCCCCGTTTAAATTGCCGAGTTGGGTAGATTTAAAGGCAGTGGCAATTGTGTGTTGGCGACAGGGGCTGAAACGGAAAACACGCTGGAAGTTTTGGCATCATTTATTTAGTATGATTCGGCGAAATCCAGCGGTTTGGGAGCATTATTTAATTGTTTGCGCTCACAACGAGCATTTTATGGAATATCGTCATATTGTCCGGGATCAAATTGAGGGACAGTTGGCGGAGTTTTTGGCACGGGAGGAGAAGTTAAAAGTCTATACAGAGAATCGGAAAACTCAGGTGACTGTATAACGTGATTCGAGTTACCCTCCTATGTAAAGTCAGTAAACAGTGATCAGTGAACAGTGATCAATAAGCAGTGCTAAGTCGAATGGTACTGACTTAAGGTTGGTGATGGCGGCGTGGCACAGCTAAAATAGGGTTTTGTTTGTAGTAAGCACGAAGAGTGCTATAACGCTTAGCTGGAGAGGGCTGAAGCCCTCACTACGAACCAATTCTAATTCATCAAATAAGGTGTGCCACGCCACTACGGTATATCAAAGGTGTCGGTGATTCCCTAATGTTTATTGAGCGTGCCATTCGTGCTAAGTCGGTGACAACTGATAACTGACAACTGACAACTGATGAGGAAACGTCTTGCGAAACTAAGATAAATCTAAGTTGGTTTTATTAGCAATCTGTTCCTGTACTCCCATCTTAATGTCTTGAGCTACCTTCGTAAATTTATCCAGGCTCTTTGGTTGAGACTGTACGGTATCTGCTATAGCTTGAACGCTTTGAGCCACCTCTGAGTCTGTTTGAGCGACTTCTTCGATATGTTTGGCGATGCGAGCCGCTTGATTGCCATTTAAGGGCTGTTGCTCAGTTAGTTCAATCTCAGTTGCCGTTGTGGGAAATCTATCTTGAAGTAGATGCCATAAGTTGTGACGTTGTTCAAGCAACTGTCCTGCGATTGGTTGACCTGTTTTTTCGACAGCGTTTGTCAGTACCAAAGTAGCAATTGCTGGTTCGGTTAGTGAAGTGGATGTCATAAAGCATTATTATTGATAAACGGTTATACCTTAGCAAAGCATACTGAGGCAAGTTTATCGTCTATGGAAAGTTAGAGTTTGAGCAATACTGGTATTTCTACCACCAATATCGGGATGCTACCACAACTTTCAGAGGTAAGCATCTCTCCTTCTGGGTAAAAGAAGCAATATAGCGCTTCTGCCCTATTTAGGGTAATTTATTAGAATCCTTGGTTAAATACCAAGAGTTCCCGCCAGAGATTCAAGTCTCTGGCTAAAAGCTCAAGTCCTCTAAAGACGACTGAAAAAGGATTCTATTTAGTTTCAACCGACTTGCGCTAAATAAATTTGGTTAATCTAACCTTTGACTGGAGGCAACTTTGTGCATATAGGTCCATTACTGGGATTGTTCTTATTGATCATCTCGGTTTACATTCTGTGGAAAATTAAAACAGTCATTTTGCTTGGCTTTGCTGCCGTAGTTTTTGCCACTACACTTAACCGAATGGTGCGATTTCTGCTACGCTTTCGGCTCAAACGCAGTTTCGCTATTATTATATCCGTAGGTTTTTGCCTCGGATTAATGATTGGTTTTTTTGTCCTGGTTGTACCACCATTTGTTGATCAAGTTCAGCAATTAATTGATTTAGTTCCAATTGGATTACAACAAATTCCTGAATGGGCAAACTGGGTGAGAAATTTAGTTCCCGATGGACTTTTAGAGGATATTGGCGGATTGAAAGTCTTTACCCAAAATCTGCGCTCATGGGCAACCAAACTATTTGGCAACTTTTTTGATATATTCTATAGTTCAATTGGCGTAGTCTTGAACATGTTGTTAGTTGTGGTTGTAACCATTATGTTACTCGCCAATCCCGAACCCTACCGCAAAGGTTTTATCCTCCTATTTCCTGCCTTTTATCGCCGCCGAATGCAGGAGATTCTCGATGAATGTGAAGATACTCTGGGAGGTTGGGCAGTTGGTATCCTCTTTAACATGACGGTAATTGCTATATTGAGTGGGCTGGGGTTATGGATTTTGCAGATACAATTGCCCCTAGCAAATGGTTTGTTAGCGGGTATATTTACCTTTATCCCCAATTTGGGTCCGACTTTAAGCGTAATTCCTCCCGTGGCATTGGCTTTACTTGATACGCCTTGGAAAGCTCTAGCGGTTGTGATTTTGTATATAGTAATTCAGCAAATTGAAAGTAATATTTTAACCCCGCTGGTTATGCAAAAACAGGTGTCTTTACTGCCAGCGGTTACGTTATTATCTCAGATGGCTTTTGCTATATTTTTCGGGATCTTTGGCTTGTTCTTGGCGCTTCCCATTGTTGTCGTGGCTCAGGTTTGCTTAAAAGAAGTTTTAATCAAAGATATCCTAAACAAATGGGAATAGTTGATTCGTTATAATCTTTTGTAGGTGGGTTGAACAAAGTGAAACCCAACAGATTTACATCAAGTTTTTGTTTGTTGGGTCTCGTCCCTCGACCCAACCTACTCCTTTAATTTTATTTAAGAACTGAAGGAATTGCTGCCATTATCTGTGATGTAATGAATTCCGGTGTATCACTGACACTAATTGGAATGTGAAGATCGGCTTCTGCATACAAATGACGCCGTTTATCAAGTAAATTTTGCAGGGCTACTGTTGGATCAGTTGTTTGTAATAAGGGGCGGGTAGTATCATCTTGCAGACGCTGTATTAATAGGTCTACAGGTGCATCTAACCAGACAATTAAACCTTGGTGTAGATAACTCCAATTCATCTGTTTGAGTACAATGCCACCACCTGTAGCAACAGTTAAGTTAGTGTAAGCGGATACTTCTGACAAGACTTGAGCTTCTACCTGGCGAAATTCGTCCTCTCCCCTGTCAGCAAAAATCTGGTTAATGGTTTGTCCTGCTACTTGTTCAATCAGGAAATCTGTGTCTACAAAACGATAGCCGAGTTCTTTTGCCAATCGTTGCCCTACGGTAGTTTTACCGACACCCATCATGCCAATCAGGTAGACATTGATGCCTTTTAATAAATCGTTCATCACCAAAGCGTTTCTCTCTGATCTCCTGGTTAAGACGAGTTACATTCTACCTGATTGCATCCTATACAATTACAATTTCAATGCGTCTTCGGTTATTGTGCCAATTGGGGACAAAATTTACCCTGCTCAAGGATAGCCGCGATCGCTAATAAATCATCAACCTTGAGCGGTTTCGCAATATGGCTGTCAAACCCTGTGGCTAGGGCGAGTTGGCGATTTGGCTCAGTAGCCGCCACCGTCACCGCGATCGCGGTGACATGATACCCTACTTTTGTCTCTAAGCCTCTGATTTGACGGATCAGCCAATAGCCGTCTTCTCCTGGCAGAAGTAGCTCACATAGTAGAATATCCGGTTGAAAATCCTCAAATACCTCTAAAGCTTCCTTAGCGCTAGTAACAGTCAGAACATTGGCTTCTTCTTGCTCAAAAATGATGCTGAGTAATTCTCTGGAATCGGCATTGTGATCTACAACTAAAATCCGCCTATTTTTGAAATTGTGGTTCATTGGTGTTGCCTAGCTTTTGTTGATTCAACCGCGATCGCCTACGCTGGCAAAGATTGAATTAGACCTTTTGCTGTTCAAGCATTACACAATGAAGAGTATTCGTCGGTACGGTAGCGTACAGGGGCAGAGCTGGGGGAGCAATGTAGAGACGTAGCATGCTACGTCTGGGAGCAGGGGGAGCAGGGGAAGCAGGGGAAGCAGGGGAAGCAGGGGGAGCAGGGGAAGCAGGGGAAGCAGGGGAAGCAGGGGAAGCAGGGGAAGCAGGGGAAGCAGGGGAAGCTGGGGAAGCAGGGGAAGCTGGGGAAGCAAGGGGAAGCAAGGGGAGCAGGGGAAGCAGGGGAAGCAGGGGAAGCAGGGGAAGCAGGGGAAGCAGGGGAAGCTGAGACGTTCCGATGAAACATCTTTTGTAGGGGCGGGTTTTACCACTAACGTTTCGTTTTCACCCTGATATAACTAAACCCGCCCCGCCCTAACCGTTCAATTATCACAAATGACAAATGACAAATGACGAATGACAAATGACAAATGACAAATGACAAATGACATCACCGATCGCCATTTGGGGGATAAAGTAAGCGATCGCACTCGTGCTTGACAACCCTGTAACATTCACACGCTAGAGTTTCCAGGAGTTCCCGATTGAGAATGGTAATTTTTCCTCGGTGAGAGCGAATTGCACCTGTTTCCTGAAGCTTGCCCGCCGCGACTGTCACCGTAGCCCGACGGGTTCCCAGCATATTGCCCAGAAATTCTTGAGTGAGTCGCAACTCAGAGCCAGAAATACTATCCTGAGCAGAGAGTAACCACCGAGCCAGCCGTTGTTCTAGCCGATGCTGGCGATTGCAAGCCGCCGTTTGACTCACCTGATTTAAGAGAGTTTGGGTGTAGCAGAGGAGCAATCGCTGCAATCTCCCCCCTCGCTCAAACTCGCGTTTCAGAATCGAGGCATCCATTTTCATCCCGGTGCCTTCGAGTTGCACAACGCCTTGGTTGATTGCTATCCCATCCGCCAGAAATACAGGAATACCAACCATCCCCTCCTTTCCTACCATGCCTACTTCCGTTGTTGAACCATTTGTCAAGAGGGTGACTAACGAAACCATTGCCCGATTGGGAAAATAGACATGGAGAATCGGTTCTCCAGGTTGATAAAGAATTTGTCCTAATGGCAGAGATTCTTCTTCTAGATAAGGAACAATGCGCTGGTATTCCTGATTGGGTAGAGCTGTCAGCAGTTGATTAATGACAGAATTGTTGCTATTTGAAAACGGCATTTTAGTGGAGTATTCCTAGGTAATTTCTCGCGAAGCTATCACCATTTATTTATACTATGATATCTACCTAATAACTCATTATTCAATACTTGAATAACCAATAGGACAAGTTGGCTCTTGCGTTTCATCGACGGGCAACATGGCTTTGGGCGGTGGGGTGGTGGTTGGGCGATCGCTTTCACAGAGTATCGCCCGTGTAGTCTGTTCATTTGTATCATCATTTTTGCCAATCCATACGATACCCACGTAGCTTTTTATCTCCGGAGTTTTAGCGATTCCAGTATTTTGAATAATTTGTTTGTCGTCAGTAACGATAATAGTGTAACTATAGTTTTCCGTTTCTGAGTCAATGCCCAGATCCAGTCCACTCAAATCAGAACTAAAGTATCCATTCTCAAGGTAAAATGCCTTTTGCGCTCGATTCATCGAGTGAACATATATCTTGCCTTCCGCTTCCTGCGATTCAGGGGTCTCTATTCCTTCAGATGAATATATCTCATACAAAGATGATAAGTTTTCCATGAGCCTAAACACTGATACCTTTGTTTCTTCATCTAAAGAATTGGAATTATCTAAGAGTTGTTGATGCTCGGCTGGATAGATAATCGCTATGGCTTGACCGATTATTAATTCCTGGTTGACAAATCCCCAATAATGACTGTCATAAGAGTTATTGCGATTATCTCCGAGGACGAGATAATGATTATCAGGAACGACAACAGGTCCATAGTGATACTCAGGGGCTTCTTTGATATAATCTTCTAACAAGGATTGACCATTGATATAAACTAAACCATCTTTTACTTCTACGGTTTCTCCGGGCAAGCCAATCACGCGATGGAGAAAAGGGTCGGTAAAATCCAGTTCCCTAAGCGTTGGAGTGGGCTGAAATAAAATAATATCACTCCGTTGAGGAGGCTGAGATATATAAGCTGTTTTATCCACTAAGATGTGAACATCAATTGGCAAAGTTGGCTCCATTGAACCACTTGCCATATAACGGGTTTCAAGCACTTCAGAACATCTCGATAAAGATAAGGGAGGAGTTTCCATTTCTCTTGTAGATAACAATCCTGCCAAAATTGATCCGAAGACGTTGATACATTCGACTTTAGTCGGTAATAGCTCAGGAGAATCAGCCAAGGATGGTAAAGTATTTGCCCAGAATAAGCCCAATCCTAAACAAGCCGCTGCGATACTATTTTTAATGTCTGACATAATGGATGATAATGAACGATTTGAACAGAACGGGCTAATCAACACATCTACTCATCAATGCAATGCCTTTACTCGACGCCTACAGCGACTTTGAGCAACAACTGACACACCTGCCGCTCATTTTGGCAGGTCCCATCTTGCGGCGTACCGATCCTGATAGCGTCACGGTTTGGCTGGCATTGAAAGCGCCGAGTTTAGTCACACTTAGAGTGTATACCACGATCGCAGGTCAGGGTAAAACCCTTGATCGGGAACAGTTGACTGGATCACGCGCCACTGTCGCTGTGGGCAAATACCTGCATATTGTCGCGGTAACGGCTAAACCTGTTGATGGATATTTACTCGAACCGGGACAGATTTATGCCTACGATTTAGAATTTGGCGATCGCAATCAAACCCTCAATGATGCCCTCAACGCCAGAGACGTTTTTCCCTTCATCACCATTAGCTATTTAGAACACAATCTGCCCACATTTGCCATGCCGCCGGATGACTTAAATCATCTGCGGATAGTTCACGGTTCCTGTCGCAAAGCCCACGGGAATGGACTAGATGCCCTACCCCTGCTAGATGGTTTAATCGAACAGTCAGCCGATCAACCTAATCATAGACCGCATCAACTCTTTTTAACCGGAGACCAAATTTACGCCGATGATGTGGCTGATCCCCTGTTAGCCGCCCTCAGCGATATCGGGAATACGTTACTCGGTTGGCAGGAAGAATTGCCCTATAAAGGTGATTTTGTCAAGGGGTATTCCTGGAAAAAAGTGAGTGAATGGAAACCGGGACAGCGCACAGAAATTGCCCGAAATTATGCTGGCTTAACGGCGATGTTGGAGAATCAACCTGAACGCTCTAAAAGCCATCTATTTAGTTTGGGTGAATATTTGGCGATGTATCTGTTGTCTTTGTCGCCAATCCTGTGGGTGAATCCCTTTACCAAAGGCAAGACAAGGGGGAAAAAGTCGAAATCATGGGATGAGGAAGTTGATGCGATTCAGGACTTTTCCAGGTATTTGTGGCAAGTTAGGCGATCGCTAGCGAATGTGCCAACTTATATGGTTTTTGATGACCACGATATTAGCGATGACTGGTATTTGAATCGGGAGTGGTGTAACCGAGTTTTAGGTAAACCTCTGGGCAGACGGATCATCCAAAATGGACTATTAGCTTATGCCTTGTGTCAGGCGTGGGGAAATACACCAGAACAGTTTACCTCGGGACAACCGGGAGAAAAATTCTTGCAAGCATTGCAACAATGGTCAGAATCAGCCGGGACAGATGCATCCGCCTGGGAAGTGATGGGGAAATGTTTGGGAGTGCCTGACATTGAAGCCGAAACAGGATTGCCGAAATTGAAACAGGATGGAGCGGTTTTAATTCTGAATCGGAATAATTCAGATGGTACTCCCACTTTAACCTGGCACTATAGCGTTAGAAGTTTTAAGCACGAAGTTATCGTCTTAGATACACGGACGTGGCGCGGTTTTCCCATGGGAGAGGATCAAGAAATCGCGCCGCCGATGCTATTATCCCCGACAGCCTTTGACCAGCAGATTGAAGATCCCCTAGAAGTAACCGATCAGCTAAAAGCAGCGGGTAAGTCGCAGATTGAAGCCACGTTAATGGTTTTACCAACCAACCTGATCCATGCGTCGTTAGTGGATATCGCCCAACGGTGGCATTGGCATCAGGGTAAAGTATTTGGTACAGATGTGGGGGATTCGTGGAACTTTCACGATGTCGCCTTTAGTAAGCTATTAACCGCCCTATTTCAGCGACGCGATCGCATCGTGTTGCTGTCGGGGGATATTCACTATGGCTACGTGGTTCGCCTCAACTATTGGTCGAATCCCCGTGGGAAACTCCAGAGACACGCAGCAGGCTACGTCTGGGAAGCTGAAGAGAGAGACAATCATAACTTGGCATCGGTGTTGGTACAGTTAACCTCCAGTTCAATCAAAAATGCTGAGTTGAAGACCTATTTAGTTCATACCAAAGTTAAATCACTAGCATTAGAACAACCGGAATATTGGGTCGGATGGCAGACACCGCCGCCACTGGTGGAAATTATCGCCACTCCCGGTAAAGTGAGAATCCAAGATGTGCCAGTCCCCAGTCAAGGACCCTTTTGGCAGCAAATCCAGGTTGCTCAAGGTAATTGGGACATCGCGTGGCAAGTCGCCCTCAAGGAGGAGCGATCGCAACCCGACTGGCGGTATCGAACAGAGTGGAGTAAACGCCAAAAAGCGGAATCTGTTCCTTGGCTGAAGCGACATCCTCAGCCAGAATCACATCAGAAGTCACCTCTATGGCGAAAGCTTTTAGTCGGTTCTCTATCGTGGTTATGGCGAAATCGCTGGCTACAAGAGGGTGACGAAATTGTTGGCTGTAATAACATTAGCGTTGTCAGTTTCCAATGGTCACCGGATGATGCTAAAGCGGTGATTCAAGAGGTCTATTGGCATCCACCCTGGAAACCAACCAGTGTGGTTAAGAGCCGATATTTTGCGCCAATGCGGTTAGAGTCGCCACCTCCATTGCCAACCATTAACAGTTAAGGCAGAAGGCACAAGGGAGAGGAAGGGGAAGCAATGTAGAGACGTAGCATGCTACGTCTGGGAGCAGGGGAAGCTGGGGGAGCTGGGGAAGCAGAGGGAGATAGGGGAGATAGGGGAGGTTAACTCAAAACTCTACCTTACCTATTGCCCATGACACACCGAGCGTGTTACCGAGCGTGTTACTGAGCGTGTTGCCGAAGTAAGTCGAGGCAAGCCGAAGTAAGTCGAGGTAAGCGTTCGACTGAACTTCGACAGGCTCAGGGGTCCGCGCTCACGCCGAAGTCCGAGGTGTTGCCCATTGCCTATTCCCTGTTCCCTGTTCCCTGTTCCCTATTCCCTGTTCCCTATTCCCTGTTCCCTGTTCCCTGTTCCCTGTTCCCTATTGCCTAGCGCGTAGCGCTATATTTCCGAGAACATCTTTACCTGCACTCTTGGTAAACGGTAATATTCACTACAGTTCTAGATCCAATTTCGACCAATCTTGGAATACGTAGGGTGTACATCAAGGAGGAGGGGTGTAGTAAACGTGGCAGTACAATGGGATCTCTACAATCCAGAAGACTTCTATGATGAGCTGTTCTCAGCCAAAGGGCAGCCACGACCATCAGCCGCTGCCCTGATTCAATGGATGCAGGGACTACGCCCTGATGAACTCCAGCGACACCGGGAAACGGCTGAAGTTGCTCTGCTCAAGTTAGGCGTAACCTTTAGCGTCTACAGTGATAATCAGGGTATTGAACGGGTGTTCCCTTTTGATATCATTCCCCGGATTATCTCGGCTCAGGAATGGAAAACCCTAGAGCAAGGACTCAAACAACGAATTACAGCGCTGAACCTCTTCCTCAACGATATGTATGGGGAACAGCGTATTCTCAACGATGGTAAAATCCCCCACGAAGTTGTTTTTTCGGCAACGGGATTTCTCAAGCCTTGCGTCGGCTTAAAGCCGCCTAGCGATGTCTGGTGTCACATTACCGGAACAGATTTGGTGCGCGATCGCGAGGGTCAGTGGTATGTTCTGGAAGATAACCTGCGTGTACCTTCGGGCATCTCCTACGTCTTGGAAAATCGGCGGGTGATGAAAAGTACATTCCCGGCAATCTTCCAAACCCTGGCAATTCAACCCGTGGACGATTATCCCAGCCATTTGCTAGAAACGCTGCTCAATTTAGCACCACCTCAACTTCCTGATCCTACTGTTGTTGTCCTGACTCCCGGTATTTACAACTCCGCCTACTTTGAACATTCCTTTTTAGCCCAGCAAATGGGGGTGGAATTGGTCGAAGGTCGAGATTTAGTCGTCGTGGATGGCTATTTGCAAATGCGAACGACGAAAGGATTGCGGCGCGTGGATGTGGTGTATCGTCGTGTCGATGATGACTTTTTAGATCCCCAAGTCTTTCGTCCGGATTCCCTCTTAGGTGTACCCGGATTGATGGACGTTTATCGTCAAGGGCGAGTCGCCTTAGCTAATGCACCCGGAACAGGCGTAGCCGATGATAAGGTTGTCTATGCTTATGTCCCCGAAATGATTCGTTATTACCTGGGAGAAGAACCAATCTTATCCAATGTTCCCACCTATTTATGTTGGCAAGAACAAGACCGAAATTATGTCTTGAATAATTTAGAAAACGTCGTGGTTAAGTCTGCCAATGAGTCGGGGGGGTATGGTATGTTAGTGGGTTCGAGTTCCACTGAGGTAGAACGGGCGGAGTTTGCGGAACGAATTAAAGCCAATCCTCGCAATTATATCGCCCAACCGATCCTTTGTTTGTCGCGAGTGCCAACCTTGATTGATCATCAGGTAGAAGGACGACATGTCGATTTGCGCCCTTATATTTTGCATCGGGGAGACGACATTTATGTTCATCCCGGCGGATTAACCCGTGTGGCGTTGAGAAAGGGTTCTCTGGTGGTGAATTCATCCCAAGGGGGCGGAAGTAAAGATACGTGGGTGCTGAATCACTCATGAATTACACTGTTCCAAAGCTAGTCCTTTGTTAATAACTTCCTCAACACAACAAATGACAAAGGACAAATGACAAAGGACAAATGACAAAGGACAAATGACAAAGGACAAAGGACAAAGGACAAAGGACTAATTTATGCTAAGTCGGGTTGCTGATTCTATCTATTGGCTCAATCGCTATATCGAACGGGCAGAAAATATTGCCCGATTTGTGGATGTTAACTTAAATTCCATGCTGGATATGCCCCCAGGAGTGACTCAGCAGTGGGAACCCTTGGTGATTACAACGGGCGATCGAGATGTATTCCAAGAACGCTACGGCGAGGCTACCTCGGACAATGTTATCCACTTCCTCACCTTTGACTCGAACTATCCCAATTCGATTCTATCTGTACTCCAACTCGCTCGCGAGAATGCCCGTTCGGTTCGGGAAGTAATCTCCTCCGAAATGTGGGAAGAGGTCAATCAATTTTTCCTGATGGTTAAAGAGGCGTCTCAAGCAGGAACATTGGGAACATTGCCTGATTTTTGCACCCAAGTTAAACTGGCTAGCCATCGCTTTGCTGGGGTTATGGATGCCACGATGACGCATAATGAGGGATGGCATTTTGGGCAACTGGGTAGATTATTAGAACGGGCAGATAAAACAACCCGAATTCTCGATGTGAAGTATTTTGTGTTACTTCCTTCGGTACAGTGGGTAGGAACGCCATTGGATCAAATTCAATGGATGGCACTGCTGAAATCTGCCAGTGCTTATGAGATGTATCGCAAGTCTCAGCATCGGATTACTCCTAACGGTGTCGCTGAGTTTCTGATCCTCAACCGCCAGTTTCCCCGCTCAATTCACTTCTGTCTAGCGCAAGCGGAACAATCATTGCATCAAATTACTAGCACTCCCCGTGGAACCTGGTGCAACCCAGCCGAACGGGGGTTAGGGCGCTTGTGTTCTCAACTCGGATATCTGACAATAGAAGATGTTTTTGAGAATGGCTTGCATGAATTTTTAAACCAAATGCAAATCGAAATTAATCAAGTCGGCAATCAAATCTCGAAAACATTTTGTGCGGTAGAACCGGTATAGCGAGGGAGCCATGTAGAGACGTGTCATGGCACGTCTAGAGGAGCAGGGGAGATTAAATTATCGTGCGTTATAAAATTTGCCACACCACAACCTATACCTATAATCAACCCGTTATTTTAAAACCCCATATTATCAGGCTACGTCCCCGGTGTGACGGGACTCAGCAACTGCATTCGTTTACATTGGAGATTGAACCCAAACCTGAGAAAATCGCTGAGATAATCGAACTTGATGGGAATGCGATCGCGAAACTTTCGTTTAATACCAGTACCGAACAATTAACGATCAGCGCTACATCCGTTGTGGAAACCTGTCGAACTAATCCCGATACCATTCCACTGGAATCCTGGGCGACTCAATTACCGATTACATACCCCGACTACTGGTTCTCTCAGTTACAGCCTTATCAGCAATTTTATGACCCTACCTCCGGGAATTCGATTCAGCAATTAGCCCAGGATATTTACCATCAAGTTAATGGCGATACCGTTCACTTTGTCAAAACACTCAACCAATATCTCTACAGCCATTGTAAACCCCAGTATCGGGAAAAAGGTGCGCCTCGGTCTCCCCGTAAAACCTGGGACTTAAAGAAAGGCTCTTGTCGCGATTTAGCGGTACTATTCATGGACGTTTGTCGGGTGATGGGATTAGGCGCACGGTTTGTCAGTGGATATCAGGAGGGTAATCTAGAACGATCGCAACGATATCTTCATGCTTGGGTAGAGATTTACTTACCCGGTGCAGGCTGGCAAGGCTATGATCCGAATCAAGGTGTTATTGTCACGGATCGCCATATTCCCCTCGTGGCTTGTGCTATACCCCGGTATGCTGCCCCAATTTCCGGTGCGATCGCGACAACGAAATCGGTGGGTGAAGGGGGTAAGAAAATTGAGTCGGATATGAAGATTAATTTGTCGATTGCCAGAGATGAATATAGCGGTTTTCAGTCCGATACAATACATTTAACCTAAGTCAATGGATTTTAACAATAGACGATGGTACAAGCACTCACCCCAACCACCACCGCAACGGATTTGGCTCAACTGGCGATTGATTTAATTCGTCAAGCTGGCTGTGAATACGGCGATGTCCGATTTTGCACCTACCGCCATCAAAATCTTTATGCCCGCGATCGCTCTCTGAGTCAACTCTGTGATAATGTTAGTGGTGGCTTTGGTGTGCGGGTGTTACTGGATGGGGCGTGGGGTTTTGCGGCGAGTCCCTATAAAACGCCAGCAGAGGTGGAACGCCTGGTTACGTTAGCGGTGGAAATTGCCAAGGGGAGTCGCCTGTCTCAGCAAACACGGGTGCAACTGGTTCCTGTCGCTGCTTATCAGGATACCTATATCACTCCGATGGACATTGATCCCTTTAGTATCCCGATTACTGAGAAAGCCGATTTACTGTTGCACATTAATGACCAACTGCTGAGTTATGGCGAACGGGGGATTAAAAAGGCATATTCGTATTTACAATTTACCAAAGAAGATAAGACCTTTGCTTCGACGGAAGGTTCGCTGATTCACCAAACGCTGTATCGAACCTATCCTGGATTTGGCTGTACTGCGATCGCGAATGGAGATGCTCAAAATCGCAGCTATGAACGCCCGCCGATGAATAAGGGCTATGAGCATGTTATCCGAGCGGATTTACTTTCTCAAGTGGAACGGGTGGCGGAAGAAGCGATTGAAAAAGTCCATGCGCCGAAAAGTCCCTCTGGTATTCGCACCACGCTCATTCTGAAACCGACAAACCTGTGGCTAACGATTCATGAATCCGTCGGACATCCCACAGAATTAGATCGAGTATATGGCTATGAAGCCAACTTTGCTGGCACCAGTTTCGCCACCACTGATAAATTAGGGAAACTCCAGTATGCTGCACCTTGGGTCAATTTCAAAGCCGATCGCACCCAACCGGGTGGACGCAGTACCATGGGATATGATGACGAGGGCGTACCATCACAAGAGTGGTACGTTGTCAAGGATGGAATTTTAGTTGATTATTTAACGGATCGCGAAACCGCCTATCGATTGGGGCGAGGCAGTAGTAATGGTAGCGCCTTTGCCGATAGTTGGTCAAGTGTGCCAATGGTACGCATTCCCAATTTAGGCTTAGAACCGGGAGTCGAGGGGGGAAGTCATACGGCGACATTAGCCGAAATGATTGCCGATACTGAAGATGGTATTTTAATTGATGGCATTGGCAGTTTTTCCATTGATCAGCAACGGCGCAATTTTCAGTTTGGTGGTGATGCTTTTTGGAAGGTAGAAAAGGGGAAAGTAGTAGGAATGTTAAAGGATGTCACCTATCATTCTATGACCACCGACTTCTGGAACAGTGTAGACGCGATCGGACCTAAATCTGAATGGCAACAATGCGGGACAAATTTATGCGGTAAAGGCGAACCTATGCAAATCGCCCAAATGACCCATGCTTGTGTTCCGGTGCGGGTGCGAAATATCCACATCGGCGGCGCATCTTGATCCGTCTGTAGGGGCGGGTTTGACTATTATCGTTTCTTTTGCACCAAAATGCAACTAAACCCGCCCCTACATTCTTGCTCCCCTCTCTACAGATCTTCCCGGACGGCGTTATTTTTTGTGGTTACTTCTTTTTAAGTTGACTACTGAACAAACAGTACCTATTAGGTTTGATATCACCACAGTCAGCAGATTCGCGATCGCGATTTTAGAGGATCTGATTTCTTTGTGGTTCTGAATGTAGATGGTGAACGCAAACGCCAAGGCTGGGTTGTTTGGGAAGAAAATGGTCGCTATCCTGATGCGATTATCGAACTCATGTCACCGTCTACCGCTGCGATGGACACAGGTGTGAAAAAAGATATTCATCAATTGGAAGGTTTAGTAGAAGTTGTTTTAGAGGTGGAATCCTTAGAGGAATTTATCAAGCAGTTATCTTAATTGGTGTAGCAATATACCCTTAAAAACCGATTATTTGTAGGGTGCGTTAGCGCAGCGTAACGCACCATTCATAACACATGATTTCTCAAGACATTGGTGGGTTGCGGCGGATATTTCACTGAAGGATTATTGTCTTAATTAAATTCCCGCCTAACCCACCCTACAAGACTGATGACAAAGGACAAATGACAAATGACAAATGACAAATGACAAAGGACAAATGACAAAGGACAAATGACAAATGACAAATGACAAAGGACAAATGACAAATGACAAAAAAATAACCCCTTCTGCTTGACTCGACAGAAGGAGTTTACTGGGCTTCTACGTAAACTCGGAAGGAATTATTTGAGACTCAATTAAGCCTTGTTGTTCTTTTTGGACTGTTGGCGCTTGAGCAAACCGCCGATTCCTAGAGCCGTGGCTGAACCCAAGATGGTGAGGGGTTCGGGAACAGCTTCAGGATCTGTAACAGGTTTGGGTGCTTCATACACGGTGAAGTGAGATAAACCAGGACCTGGATCACCGTTACCTTTTACAACCCCATCAGTATTCCAGTCACCACTAGTAGTAACACCATCAAGTAAATAAGCACTGAAGGATGGACCGCCCTTGAGGACAACCATTATATTAGATGTGTTGAAATCGATGCCTGTAAGACTCCAGGTTCCGTTTTTAGCTTGACCATTATTTTTTGAAACTGTCAAGTCCCCATCAGTGCCACTAGAACTATTTACTTTAAATAGTTGTGACCATTCATCGATACCAAAAAGAGCATTATCATTTACAGTGCTTGAGGAATCATTAGCCTCAAAAGCACCTTCACAAAGTTCAGCGCCTTGTAAGTCTGAGATGCTACATGTCCCTAAAGATGTTAAGGCAGCTTGAGCAGGAGAGAAAGCTGAAGATGCGATGGCAACACCAGCAGCGGCTAAAACAGAGGGAACGAGAGAAGAGAATTTCATTTAAGGACTCCTTAGGACTAGATAACTCGATTGCTGAAGCGTTTGGACTGATTTGCTTCGGCTTGTTTGCTTTTCTATATTCACACTATAAGGGACTTCACTTAGGTGTTGGGTAAAGTAGCAATAAAGAATGAGTTAATTTGTGTAAACTTTCGATGAAGATTAATCGCTATAAGGTGAGATGCCTTATTGGGTAAGGATTTGAGGATTTGATCAAAGTATCGGTATTCATGCCCTCTTGAGTAAAAATAACCACAAAGAAGACCCCCAGCCTGGTTTTTTGACGCAGGAAGACTATTGGGGGTCAATCTTTTTGTGATATTGGCTAAATTACTTGTTTTAGTTGTTGTAGGTTGGGTTGAACGAAGTGAAACCCAACAGAGTATTGGTGAGACTCATAAATAAACCCAACATACCTCCTGAATTGCTCAATAAAGCCAAACAAAAGGCAGAATACAAGGTGTAAATGCTTTTTTATATAACTTATGACGTATGAATAAGGATGGGTTTCGTTGCTCAGTTATTAGTGACAAGCTAGCTTGATTTTCTAAAGGGAGTCCCTAAAATAAGACTTATAATTGATTACTTTCAGACCTGGCGGCTGCTACTGGCGTAGCAGCTAAAACCGAGGGAACAAAAGCAGAACGTTTCATGTCAGTGCTGTTTAGGACTAGTTAACTCAATTTAATATTAGATAGTTGCTAGATGTGAGCAAAACCCTGAATCGCTTGCCATATCTGGCTTAAGCTTCATTGAATTCGCTCTATCGTTCAATATAAAGTAACCTTCGATACATGTCTATAAAGCTTCGATGAAGATATCCGGAAAATTAACCCTTAATTTAAAGTTTTGATGAAGATGTCTGGGATTTCCGTGGAAATCTGGTAAAAATGGCGACATTATTCCGGCTGAAAACCCGATATAGTAAGGCTTTGATGATTTTCGAGTCTGGTTACATTAGAGATATCGTGATTTGCCGTCTTGATAGACCGCACCGTAGAAATACATAGAAGCTTCCCAGTCCTCTAATGGAACCAGGGGAACCAACCTGCTGAATAAGAGAAGGAAGTAGGGACACGATAATATCGTGCCCCTACCATACATAAATGGCGTGTATGCTTAAGTCCTACATTTATTTTTTGATCCCGAACCGCCAGAACATCTGTTGAGATTCTGTGCGCGATCGCTTCATTCTCCAATGACACACTCGCTTCCGTGCGAGATGTCCCAACAAATACCTGGAATCACTCGCTACGTCTTGCCCAACCGGTTAAGCGCCAGATACTGACAAACAACGCCCCAGAAACCAAAGCGCCCAAATTCCACTTCACCGAATTCTCCAGTAACCGTAAGCGCCGAGACTTCTTCTGGGATTGAGCTTCCTCCTGCATCCGAGTCTCACCCTGTTCCAAAAATGTCGAAAGCTGCTCCTTCACCTCAGCTAACTGCTCAGTGCCTTGAATCTGTGGCGTGCGCCCTTGACTATCCAATTGACTAATCAGAAACTGCATCTGTTCTACAGTCGTCGCTTGTCCTAGCGCCTCTCTTACCTGTTGAATCTGCTCCTGTCGCTGTTCAACTTGCCGAGTAATGTCATCCGTGTTCCGCGTGTCTAGTCGGATTGTGTTCACCACACCCAAGGGAACCAGTAAAAAGAACAAAACCCCTACCAGCAAAGCCAGCCAGGACAAAATATTCAGTATTAAAGGTTCCCATCGGGTGCGTTGATCGCGTTCCCCTAAAAACACCAGCGCCAATCCCAGCAACGGTACAGGAACTCGTTCCACCAATTGTCCGATAGTCTGAAACTCCCAAGCGGGATTCATCAAAACTGGAGGCACAAATATCTCTACGACATCGAAAAATGCCAACACTAATAACCCATAGCCTACCCACCGCACCACTCCAATGGACTTGGATAAACCAGCGCTAAACTTCCACAGTTGGTCAATCGCGGGAACAAATTTATCTTTTTCTTCTGATTGCGTCATGGTTTTAATTATCGGTTATTTGTCATTCGTCATTAGTCTTATGTCATTTGTCATACTCGCTCCCTTGAGAAGCAGGCTACGTCTTATGTCCGACATAACGATCACAACTAAATTATGAGGGGTAAGTTGTTCGGCATTTAAACCATAATGCCAAGAATTTGGAAATCCTTGTAGTGTGTTTAGCGAAGCTATGCCGCAGGCTTTGCATCTTGCTCACTACCTATAAGTAGGTGGGGACAATTAAAGTTAACGGTGGGGATCGTCATTCGTCATTCGTCATTCGTCATTTGTAAGGGTTTGAGGCTTGTTAACATAACTTAACATGGTTGAGTTTATTTCCATCAACCTACTTACACAATTTCAATTCATGCCAGCTTCCGAATGTAAAGAGGCGCCGTAGCCCATCTCTACCGACGGCTGCAACGCTAACGACTCAACCCTGGGAAGCCTAGTCGCTGACTTTCCTTTGCCCTTCTCAGCCAGAGTCGCCAGAATGACTTTCAGCAACACCACGAGAACGGCTCCAAAAATCAGCGCTAACACAAAAATCCGCACCTGTTTCCAGGACATTATGCCTCCTCAGCCTCCGGAGAACTCGCGTCCTCCAGCCGCAGCAGGAACCAGTAAAACACGCCGAAAACCATTACGGAAATCATCCCGAAGACTAGAGAACCTTCGCCTTCATGCCAGTATTTAAACGCTTCCATATTTTGGGCATTTGCCAGCACCGCCATCAATGCCACCCGGAAGCTATTGACGACAAATCCGACAACCAACGCCATGATTGGCACGAAATACTGCTTGCGGCGACTGATGGGAAACATGATTAGGCAAATCACCGATAGTCCCAACACATAGGTCATGGCTTCCATACCGGAACAGCCATGATACACCTTAACGCCACCATCAGGTAGGTTAATAAAGACCTTATCGTACAGATAGACCTGAAAGCCCATATAGTGCAGCATGAACGCCGAAAATATAGCCGTGATTGGCGAGATATCCGGTATAAATGAGGCAATTGTCGCCGGTCCACCGAGAAAAAAGAGGATGGTTATTTCTTGCCAGTATTGTTTGAAGGCTTTAAACCCAGAGGCAAGTAACGCCACACCAATGGCAGAAATAAACGGCAGCAGGCGCAGTAGCGGTGCTAACCTCTGCACATTTTCATTAGTTAGCCTCAACCCACTGATGTGGGCGCTATACGAGAGGACAAAGGCAATAACTAGCGCCCCAACAATGCTAGGGACAACTCCACTTTCCAGGTTTAACTCATGGCGTTTGCCCCACAGCAGGGAACCAACCGCTAGCCAAAACAAAACACTCATGCCAAGCTGGGCTTCATCTCCGGCTTTCCAACTGAGTGTCATGTAAATGGCAACTAAGCCAGCCGCGATGGCAAGCAGCCAATAGGGGGGGATTTTTAATCGTTGCAGGGGTGTGAGAGAGGTCGCTTTCATGGTGCTTTTTGGGTAGAAACGATTAGAGAGAAAATTAGCCAAACTGAATGCCTATCATTACATCATTAAAGTCGATATCACTATCGTTTGTCAGGTCTTCCCAGGCAAATTCATTCGGGGACAGTCGCCAGAAGTTATCGATCCCATTGGGGTTCGCGGCAATGAATGAGAAAAAGGCTAAGGGAGAATTCCCCAGTAAATTGTCGGGGTTTTCCCGTAAAAACTGTTCCGTTGTGCCGTTTTGGATCAGATACCATCCTAAAACGCGATCGCTCTCCACATTCAGTGTCCGTTGCCCATTCCCCGTCTCTCCCGGTGCAACGATAACCTGGCGATTCGGCTGAGACAGGGCAGCTGCGGCATATCCTGGATCACCAGGGAATAAATTACCGATTCGCCCATTCGGGTGATCAAACAAAAATAAACCCAGTTCATGATTAATCGGGTTATCTTGTGCCATCCAGTTTAAAATCAGGGATCTCATCTCACCCAACTCCCCTGGCACCGTCCAATCGGCGTTACTCACATTGAAGATAACATCATTAAAATCTTGATCGCCGCCACCCGTGAGATCTTCCCAAGCCAGTTGCACCATCCCATCCCCCAACTCGGTGCGTTGAACATGGTTAAACTGATCAGGATTTGCCGCCGTGACGGAGAAAAAGGCAATGGTTTCGCCATCTAGACGATTATCCGGGTTCTCGGCTAGCCAGTCTGCCCGGGTACTATCCTGAATTAAATAAAACACCCAATAGTCTCCCGCCTGGAGGCTCAAATCCACACCCTTACCCACAGTCTCACCTCGGGCAAATAATACCTGACGTTCGGCACGGGTTAAGGCTTGCTGGGCATATCCCGGATCACCAGGGCGCACGCCATTCACCGTTCCCATGGCATCATCGACTCGCAAGACACCGACTTCATTTTTAAACTGGGCTTCTCGGAACGTCCAGTCGAACTGTAAGCGCACCGCCTCTCCGGGAGTTCCACCCACTTGAAAAACGCCCTGAGTTGAACCGATTTGTGCCAGATCCACTAAACCAACGGGTAGAGTAGGTGTTGGTGTAGGTGTTGGTGTAGGTGTTGGTGTTGGGTTATCATCACCTTCATCAACATCCGCGATGATCGCAATCTCAAAGCCCTCTTCAAAAGAGAAACCATCGGCATCGGTACTGCGGACAGTAATCTGATAAATCTGATTGGTCTCGAAGTCTAATGTAACACCATCGGCAACGAGCAATTGATTTTGAGCGATCGCGAACCGTCCTCCGGCATCATCAATTAACCTGTAAGTATGGCGATCATCCGTATCTGGGTCAATTGTTGAAAGCTGACCCACAACCTTCTCCTGTAACGTATCTTTAGTTATCGTTTGATTATCTAAACGAATCGCTGTGGGTGGATTACCAACAGGAGTTACTGGACTTTGCCAAACCGAGAAAAAGGCATCCTCACTTCCCCCCGAAGTCCCCTGAAGCGGATTAATCGTAATCATATTCGTACCAGCATTTGTGGACACCATCGCCCGGATATCTCCAAACACCGCCACCCCATTCACCTCAGAACCCGATGGATTACCTCCCGACCAAAGTCCCACCAGTTCCCGTTGCTGGAAATCTTCACTTACGGCAATTACTGCCCCCTCAAAGCCACTGTAGGGTCCCACAGGAGTCCCATTAATTCGCAACTCGTCGCGATTCGGTAAAGAAGCACCCGCTTGACCCCCAATATAAACTCTGCCATTGGCATCCGCCGTAATTGCATTAATCGCAAAGGAATTCCCTTTACCACTGGAAAGGCGGGTGAGGAAAATCTGACTCTGATCCAAAGTTCCTGTCGCCGGATTCAAGCGGGCAAAATAGGCAAATTTCCCGCCACCACTGTTCGAGGTGTTTGTGTAGTTGTCGATGTTAATATTATCGGCAAATTGGGTAATGTTTTGGGGATTGCGTTGAAAAACACTATTTCCTCCATCCAAACTCCCGGCAAAGTAAAGCTGATTATCTCGTCCAATCGCCACCCGTAACCCGCGAGTATCTGCGCCTAAATCCTCTCCGGCGGCTTCATTAGCCGAAAAATTGTAATTTTCCCAGTTGATCTCACCCGTGTAACGATAGCTGCGGAGTAAGGGAAGCTGTAAATTGGTACTCACCTGTCGATATCCCGTTACAAATACCGATGAAGTATTACTGTCAATTGCCACATCTGCAATCTGAGTTCCGGCTACCGTAAAGTTCCCGATGGGAGTCCCCTCGGAATTATAAACCGTCACCTGATCGTCGGCGAGGACAGCCACCCGACCTTGTTGATCCACCGCGACTCGTTGGGCGCTACCGGGATTGGCACTCCAGAGAACCTGACTGGCGTCACTGTTAAGAGTTTTGACACCAAAGTCACCGACAACGGTGATGTTGCCATCGTTGCGATTGAGATCTAAATCCTCGACATCAGCACCCACCTGAGTGACTGAGAGTCTCCTTTGTCCCGTCGAATCCAAACGGATAACTGCCCCTTGTACCTCTGCTAAACTCTGAGTCGGTGTTAGATCAAAATTCCCGCCAATCACAATGGTTCTGTCTGGGGCAATTTCCACCGCATTGCCACTATCATCCCCATTTCCCCCTAAAAAACTGGCACTATTAACCGTGAGATTATTATCCACCGCATCCAGTACCGCCTGATACGCCGACTGCGCCCACTTATGCAACGCCACATCGGATTCAATCGTCCCCTGAGATACTTCCAACTCCCAGTCACCACCCAGGGCTGCACTCCCCGTGCGATCGCTAGAAGCGGCGACATCCGCCCCCGTCAACTGACTCACCTGTTCGATGAACTGCTGTCCTGACGCGGTTGCTGCCAGATTACAGCCATAGAACAGGATATCAGCATCTGCTGTTAACGCCCCTGCCCAGGTTTGCAACTGACTGGCATAGATATTCAGTGTATCCAGGTTCAACTCTCCTGTGCCTAATTGCAACCCTGCCGACATACCATGGGAGATAATCTGAATGCTGGATAGTCCTTGACGTTGTGCCAATACCTGAGTCATTTGGCTAACTCCGTCTTGATTGGGTGTCAGCCTAACCACCTCAGCCCCAGGGACAACCCCAGCCACTAAGGTTTCGGCGTCTGCAATCCCAGCGTCTACGAATACCAAAGTACCACCATTGGCGTTCCCCAGATCCAACCCAGTGAGGATATCTCGCCCTGTCACATTCTCGGATTCAGTGTTTAATGTCTCTGGAGAGTCTACGCTAGATAAGCGGCGTTTTAGTAACGGAATTGCCGCTTCAACGTCAATATCTGGAAGTGGCTGTAACTCTGGGATATACGCCTCACCGACAAGGTTGCGATCGCGGTTTTGGAAGCCATTGACTCCCTCGATTGGATTGAACCCTAGTCCCTCGGAGTATCCCGATAACCTGTCCGCCTCAGCGGATATGATCAACCCTGTTCCTGGTTCTATCAATTCCATCTGCTGCACCCTATCATCGCCATTGCCACTCCAATCTAGCCTGAGGCATTAGGAAAGTGTGTAGAGGCGGGTTTCACTACTATCGTTGCTTCCCTCACCCAGATGTGACTAAACCCGCCCCGCCTTCCTTGTCTCCTAACGAATAACGAATAACAAATGACCAATGACCAATGACCAATGACCAATGACCAATGACCAATGACAACTTTAAAAAACGCAACATTATAGCGAGTGCTTCGCAAGAATATTTTACATTTTTTTGCTCTAATCTTGGTTAAGCTAAAAATAACAGAGGAATTCAAGGAAAAATTATGAATGCTGTTTTTGGGACTAGCGCCAAGCGACCCACCTGGCAAACGATTGCTCTGTTTGTCTTGGGTCTGTGGTTAAGTAGTAGCTTTATTCTAGACTTCGTGATCATGCCCACTCTGGGAACGGCTGGAATGTTGAACGACGCCAGTTTTGCCAGTGCGGGTTATTCGATTTTCTGGATGTTTAATCGGATCGAGTTACTCTGTGCCGCTTTAGTTTTAACCAGCCTTTTGGCAATACGTGGCACATCTAATCTCTATCATCATGTCCGACGCTGGTCGATCCTATTATCTGGGCTTCTGTTAGCAATTGCTATCATTAATACCTACATCATGACGCCCCAGATGAGCGCTCTAGCGATGCAACTGAATCTGTTTGAGCCAGCAACGGGTATGGCAAGCGGAATGGTTGAGATGCATGAAGGCTATTGGTTCCTAGAAGCGATTAAATTAATTGTCGGTGCGACTGTATTGGCTTGGTGTTATCACGATTCGCGAGAAATTGCTTAACAGGTTTGACAATTGAATCACCATCTGTAGGGGTACGACATGTCGTACCCCTACATTTTTGTAGAGACGTTGCATGCAACGTCTCTACTCTACAATGGTGCCGAAAGTCCTAATCAATATGTCTACTGCTATAAGTAGGTTGGTGGAAATAAACTTAACTAGATTAAGTTATGTAAACAAGCATCAAACCCTTACTGTTCCCTGTTCCCTGTTCCCTGTTCCCTAATCTCCACCGCTAACTTTAATTGTGTCCACCTACTTAGTAGTCAGCGATGCGAGCGCTTATGGCACTAAAGTGCCTACTACATACAGCTAACGAGGAGTACAACTCGGTCCTGCAATTGTTCCCACCACGACATCGGGACCTTTAGCCGCCACATTAACGTTGCCAATCTCCCATTGACCATTCAGGGTCACTGAAAAAACTCCATCTTGAAACCCAGCTCCAGTTTGCCACTTAATCCCGCTCAATCGTGCATTCGGATCAGGATTCACGATTTCTCCTCCTGGCGAACTATTCACTATCGCTGCACAACTGGGAATTTCTAACACCCAGTTACTCAAATCTTGGGCTTGAGGTAACTCTTCCATCCGGTATATCCACACTGAGGTATTACTGCTACTGTAACGAACACTCTCAAAAGTAATTTGATAGCCGTTACTCAGGGTGACAGACTGGTTTTGGCTAGTATCGGCTACTGTAGTCGCTCGACTAGCATTTCTGTCATCCGTTTGTCTATTATCGACCTGCACGGGTTGATCACGCTCTATGCGCTCTATTTGTAACGTGTCATCGGACAATTGACAGCGTTGAACTGCATCAGATGCAAGTTGCGCCCCCCGCAGGCGACGTATCCCGACTTCTAGTTCACTTAAATCTTCCTGCACACTGCAATACTGAACTTGCAGAGTCTGTAACTCCTCAGCTTCCACTGTTTTGCGCTCTTCTAATTGACGCAGTTCAGTTCGAGTCGTCGCGATTTGTTGTTCGGTGGTTTGGATTTCGCCTTGTAATGTACTTAAACGCTGTTGTACGCTGCTAAATTCACGGCGAGAGACTTCTAGGCGTTCTTGAGCGGTTTCAATTTCACCACGTACCGCTACCAGTTGGGCTTCTAAGCTTCGCCGTTCACTCTGAAGCGACTCAACTCTGGCTTCGGCGCTGCTAACCTCTTGTCGCACTTCAACTAACCGTTGTTGAGATTGTCGTACCGAAGATTGAGAGGATTCCAGACGTTCTTGAGCCGTTTCAATTTCCTCCTGTATCGCCACCAGTCTCGCCTCTCGACTTTGGCGTTCACTTTGGAGTGATGTCAATTCGACTTGGGCGGTGTTAGTTTCTTCCCGTACTTCAACTAACTGTTGTTGAGATTGTCGCACCGAAGATTGAGAGGCTTCCAGGCGTTCTTGAGCCGTTTCGATTTCCTCCCGTACCTCAACCAGTCTGGCTTCTACGCTTTGGCGTTCACTTTGAAGTGATGTCAGTTGGGCTTGAGCGCTACTAACTTCCTCTCGCACTTCGACTAACCGTTGTTGAGATTGGCGCACAGATGCTTGAGAGGATTCGAGTTGGGCTTGGGTGGTTTCAATCTCTTCTCGAATGGCGATTAACTGTTGTCGAGATTCCCGGATTTCGACTTGGAAGGATTCGAGTTGAGTTTGGGCGGTTTGAATTTCTTCGCGCAGGGCGACTAATCGCTGTTGCGATTGATTGACTTGAGATTGAGAGGATTCAAATTGGGCGGTTAGGGTTTGGCGTTCATTCCGCAACGTCTCTAATCGGGCTTCGGCGGTGCGAATCTCTGTTTGCAGCGCCACGAGTCGTTGTTGGGCGCTACGAACCTCGATGGTAGATTCGCCAGAGGTGGTGAGAATAGAGAGTAAGGTGGTGACTTCTAAGTCAGTTGCATCATAACTCACCGCTCGTTCTAAAGACGCGATCGCTTGTTCGTAACGCTCTAATTGATACAGTGCTAATCCCCGTCGTTTCCAGGCGAGGGCGTTTCGCGGTTCAAGTTCTAAGGCTTGATCACAACTGGCTACCGCGTCTTGATAGCGTTCGAGTTTATACAGTGCGGCGGCGCGATCTACCCAAACTGACGCCATCTGCTCATTCGTTTGCAAAAGTTGGTCATAGATGGAAAGCGCCTGATTATACTCTCGCAACTCATAAGACAGCACTTGGGCAATTTTTTTGGGAATGACGGTGGAAATTAAGGTTTGTTCATACTCCGATTCGGCGTTTAAGCGTAAAGCTTGTTGCCAAGTCGTCACCGCTGCCTGATAGCGTTGGAGTTGGTATAAGGCTTGTCCTTTCTGATACTGAGCTAAAAGATAACTGGGTTGAAGTCGAATCGCTTCATCGTAGGATGCGATCGCGCTTTCGTACTGTCCCCAACTACTGAATATCTCGCCGCGCCAGTACCATGCCAAGAACGCATCTGGCTGAATCTGCACAATCCGCTCTAAGATAGCGATCGCCTCACGATATTTACCCACACCCCGTAACTGGCTCACCTGTTGCCACAATTGATCCAGCAATTGCCCTTGTGCGATCGGCATTGTGGTGGGAGTGCGATCAAACTCCATCGGTTCAATCGGGGGTTGCACCGTCGCACTGGCGATACCACCAGTCATTAATGTCGCTAAGGCTACGCCTATCTGAATCGGGATTTTTGACATACTAACTCCTCAGACCTCAAGATACCATCAACGAGAATAACTCCATTGATAGTTAAATTAATGTATAACTTTATCAACTTCTTTGTTTATATACTACTTTTGATTAATAAATCCGTAATATCTTAGCAGAAGTTTAGGAATTAGTTATCTCTAAACAGAGCGTAGACTGTTTTTTAACGACATAATCATCGTCATTTGCCATTGGCTTCTATTGACAGACAAACGCAATTACGCCAGACGCGATCGCTCCTGGTTAAGTTGTCACGCATTTAAAATTGGGAATGGGTAGCGAGCAAGATGCTCGCATTACAACAATTGTGCAGTTGTTGACATTAAGGTTTAAATGCCGAACAGCTTAATCAAGTCAGCACCCTACCTGTGCTATAGTATTATTATGTCAGATTTGACATAATAAATGAAAGTATTAGTAACGGAAAACAGGTATGTGGTATTTAAAGCATGAATTCTCCCAGCAAGAGCAAGGTTGTTGTTTGGCTCAGTGGCGAGGTAAAGACTCCGCCCTTTTCAGCATCAGCTAGGATTGAGGCAGGATTGTTGTTACGGAAGTTGCAAGAGAGAGACATGCTCTCGATGCCTATCTCTCGACCTATGCCCAGCATTGGTACTCATTGCCATGAGTTACGAATCGATGATAGTGAGACTGATAAAAAGTGGCGAATTGTTTACCGGATTGATTCGGATGCCATTGTCATAGCAGAAGTCTTTCAAAAGACTACCCAAAAAACGCCTAAGCGTGTGATTGAGAATTGTAAGAGACGGCTAAAATTGTATGATGAAATCTCAGGTATGACATAATGGAGAGCTAATGATGGATGCAGTTAAGCGTCAACGTTTAGAAGCAGCGGGTTGGCGAGTTGGCAATGCAGAGGATTTTCTCGGACTTTCACCGGAGGAGGTCGCTTTTATTGACATGAAGCTGTCTCTGAGTAAACGATTGAGGGAGCTTCGTCTGAGTCAGAAGCTCTCTCAGGAGAGTTTGGCGAACAAAATTAATTCGAGTCAGTCGCGGGTCGCAAAGATGGAAACAAGTGATCCATCAGTGTCTCTTGATTTGATCGTGCGGACGTTATTGGCAATGGGAGCAACTCGTGAAGATGTGGCAGGAGCGATAGCCTCTTCCTCTTCCAGTTTATTACTCTAATTCCCAATAAGGAGTGACAGTGGAAATGCTTGAACTTTATCAGCGTGTCGTTCTATCTCGCAACCTTCCAGAACATCATCTGCAAAAAGGTGACGTTCTCACCCTAATTGATTATGTGCCTCACTCTAGCAGTGGCGAAGATGGCTATATTTTGGAAGTTTTTAATGCTGTAGGTGAATCCATTAATGTAATTGCTGTGCCGATGTCCGCCGTTCAACCCTTGAAAAATAATGAAATTATTACCGTTCGTTCTCGCTTCTGAGGCAAGTTAATAAAAATCCCTTACTCTTTTTGAATTAAAACCTGAAAAGCTGTCAGGTAGAGAGTTTTACTGGTCTGAATTAGGGAATGCGATCACGGGAGCCAATCAATGTCCGACTACTTATAGTATTTTGGAACCAATGTATCCAATAATTATCTTACCTGGACCTAAATCCACCGAAAAATGAAGTCGCCAAGCTCCTGGCGTCATGCGAACATGTAAACTGAAGATACGCTCATTACCATCAGGACAGACAAAGGTGAACTTATTTCTCAACTTCTGGAGCCTTGATTCACTTTCTGGAGTAGCCTTGCTCTTAAGATTGTTTGGATTAAACGAACCAGATGTCCAACTCTTAGAGTAGTCCTCAAGCTCAAATAACCGTTTCACAACCTGTCTTAGCATTGGATTACCAATACTGAGACTTTGTATTTGCTTACCCACATTTTCACAGAATTCCAAGTTGGGGAATAACTCTTTCCGCCGATTCCACAACTCGGAACCATCAAGCACTGCTGTACGAATACGGTTCTTAATCCACTCAGCGTGTTCCTGAACGTGATTACTACGACTGGCGTGGACAATTTCTAGTCGTTCATCAATTAAATCTTCATTTTCATCAAGCCGTCTCATTTCCAAGTCTAAGCGGCTGCAATCCCAGCAGGTTTCCGAAATCAAGCTCACTACAAGTGCATCAATGATGACAGCAAAGCCCAGTCCTCTTGCTTCCTTTCCTTGATGCCAAACCTGAGATAAATCAAAGTCATTTTTAATTTCTTCAGCAACATCAGTCCAGAAGGGTGCTTTTGATGTAAGAGTTCTGAAAAAACTACGCTCTTCTCGATTAACTTCTTTATCGTTACGCCAACGAGCTACAGGATAGCCCGGTGCAAGTTCGATAGTATTAATATCTTCTGAAGTACGAAGTACTCGCTTCACGCCACTTGCAGTGGCTTTACGGATAGTACCAATCAGATTTGACATTAATTGGCGTGCTGTTTGCTGATCAGAAACGGGAGTTTGCAAGGAGAGTTCATTGAGTACCATTTCTAAATCCATGTGTTACTCTCCTGCTGGTTCTAACAAAGCTTCCAAACTTTTATCCCATTCATCAAAGAAGCCATCGGGCCAGTAATCAATTCGTCCATTTCGATCAATCCGTGGCGATATGACTTCAATTACAGCTTGTCCGTCTTTCACTTGGCGATCAAAATAGTGCAACTGAACATCATTGGGTTCAATTTTTCCACTATGAACAGCTAGACGAATCCCATTTAAAACATGGTCACTATGAGTTTCTATGACAACTTGAACACCAGAACTAGCAGCAAGTGCCAATAATTCACCCATTTTTGATTGCCCTTTAGGATGAAGATGCGCTTCTGGATTTTCTAGTAAAATTAGTGTACCTGGAGGAGATGAAAGTACGGCGACAATAATGGGTAAAGTATAAGTAATGCCAAAACCAACATTAGTAGCACGGTAAGGGTTACTGAGTCCGTAAGAATATTGAAAATTCACCAAATCCATATCTTGGTTTGACTTGATTTCAATTCGTGTACCTGGGCTAACTTCTCCCATCCATGCCTCAACCTGATCTTTCAGATCAAGTGACTTTGCCTCTGGATGGCTCAATTTACTGTTAGGAATATCTTTATCTCTATAAGTTGAGAGAAAATGTGCTGTGTATTCCCCCCTGGTGCCAATTTGCTCATGTTGTCGTACTTGAAAATCCGATATCTCGAAGTATGTCCGGGGACCTATACGTTCTGCTTGAAGATAGTGGAACTTATCGCTGAAAAGACTTGATTTATAGACATCAGAAGCAGTTTTGGGTGAGGAGAGAGCTATTACATCTGCCTCGCGGTTGTAGTCGAAACGCCATCTTTCCTGCGTGTCATCTTCCAATATCAGATCAAAACCGATTACATCATCTTTTGCTGCCTCAAAAAGTGCATCTTGAGCTGTACCAATACAAACCAAATCCCCGTTGAGAGCCAAACCCTCTTCTGGCAATAAATCTTGCTGATAAGATTGACGCAATAAAAGAAGTGCTTGTATAACTGAAGACTTACCTGTGCTGTTAAGACCAGAAAGTAATGTTAAAGTTTTAAATTTAAGCATCTGGTCTTCAAAAGCCTTAAAGTTTTTTAACTGTAGTGAACTAATCATGATAGAACAGTTTGAACAATTTTTTCTACTACCTCAAATCTATAGCTAACTTTTTCAGAAGCCTGAGATATGGAATGGAAAAAATTAGTATCATTTTCACTATAACTCACAAATTTTTTAATTAACTTATGCTTGCGCTGTTTTAGGATTTCAAGTTCTTGATCGTTTAGTTTACTTAATGTGACTGACCAAACCTCAAACAAGGCTTTATTAAGAGGTTGTTTTTTTTCTTGATTTTTGATAATTTTGCGAAAAGCATTTTCTTCAAATATAGAATAAGCTGCTTTTAGAGAACGAAGGAATTTATATTCAATATCCTTAAGCTCTTCCGTTTTCATTTTATTTGTTTTTGCCATGGCTTCATTTAAAAAATAATCTCTACCCTCTTTAACATTATAATCTTTATATGGGGTCAGCAAGAAAGCAACAAATCCCAAAACAAATTCATGATCATCCATACGTTCTTGCCTTATTTTACTAATTCTAGTAGCCTGTTTAAACTCTTTAGATTTTGCTAGCTTATCTAAAAACTTTGTTGCAGATCCTGGATTTATTGCATGACGTAATTCTTGGGGAGATAGAGGCAAACCTCCTGTGTTAATTCGTCGAAAAATATTGTACTTTACTTTAGATGGAGTTCCTTTTTCAATTAAATATACAGTTAGAACTGTTTCATCGATTCTTCGCTGATAATTGCGCGGCAAATCATCATAATTTTTACTGTTCAAATTCGTGAGAAATTCTAAATTATTTAATCTAAGAGTTTTATCAATAACAAATTGTTTTAGAGTACTTAACCGCTGCAAACCATCGATAACTAACCATTTGTCTTCATTAGTAGCATCCATGTAGAAGGCTGGTAAGGGTATACGAATAAGAATAGACTCAATGAGTCTACTTTTTGCCTTATCATTCCAAATGTTAGCGTTACGCTGAAAATCAGGAGCTAAATTAATCTCATCAAATTTAATTCTCTTAAGCACTAAATCAATAGTCATGGGTCGCGTATCCACCCTGATTTGACTGGGGTCAAATGGAGTTGTAATTACCTCGTCTTCTGGCTCAATATCATCTTCCTCTAAGTCAATCCATGTAGCTTCATCACTATTACTGTCTTCGTTAGTGAATTCTAAGTTCAGGTTATTTGGCTCTGTCACAATGGTTACTCCTAATCTAATCTCATTTAATCTATTCAATGCCTTGTACTTTCATCAGCTATATATAAAATCTGAGTATACAGTTTTTAACAGCATTAAATTGCTGATAGAGTAGTATGCCGATTTTTCAGGTAGTTCTGGAAATCTTCACCGACTTCACGAATATCTAGATCATCATGTTCCACTGCTCTCTGAGCAAGCCTTTTAGCCAGTTCTCTATCAATATCGAGATATAATTCTAGTAATCGCCTATACTCCTCGTCTGTTCCATCTTGGATCAAGGGTTCAGCGCTCTTTTCGATATTGGCTAAAAGCCAATTTTTAGGGAGCGAAAGAATAACTTTCCGGCAAAGTTCAATATCTGACTGAGAGACACTCGCTAAATCAAGCAAATCATCAAATAAGCTTTGACGCTCTTCGAGTTCTAGATACTCTATGAGTCTCAGTGCTGTACCTCTTTCAGTGGGATTGTGTAAAGCTTTCTTGATGAATCCGATTCGGTCAGGAGAATTATTGAGGAAGTCTTGGCGAGCTTGAATATAGGCAGTTTCTTGGTTAAACACTTTCTGCCAAAGTTCGATATCGTTGTTTGTGGGTTGCTCTTGAAACATGGCTTTTAACTTTTATCCCTATCTTATTTCCTTCTTACCAGCGTAAACCCATCCACTACTGAGAAATTTTTCCACAAATTCTGTAAATGGCATTTCTCGACTAGGGTAGATTGTGTGATGGGTTGGTGAGTGAGTACCGCCCACCTCTCTACCATCAGCGATTACATTAAGACCTTCAGGTAATTGTGTATCCTGATTAAGCTTGTGGTAGTGTCCTGTGAGTGGTGCGTATTGAACATCGCCAAAGGTAGATGCTCCTGTCAGTGGGTTTGTTGGTTTTACACAATCATTTTCAACAGCAATATCTTTATTTTGACGCGGTGGACGAGGACGTTGCCTGTTACCAAAGGCGTATAGTGTTATAGGTAGGGCAACTCGCTTAACTGCATTAGCGGTTGTTGTAGTCTCTTGGGGTTGGTGATCTGCCCCGCTATTAATCACTAATTTTACCAGCTCAATAATGGTTAGTGTTCCACTTTAGAGCAGTCGGGTATTTTTAGGCAAGAGTAAAACCTGTCCTCTACAATTACAGCAGATTTAGGAGCGGATAAACCTTTTTTAGCCACTAAAGTGGCTACTACAAACAAAACTAACAAATAAACCCCCCGGAATCCGGAGGGTTGGAGAGATCTCAAAGGAGGAGAGATCAAACCTTCGCTTCTTCTTTTACCAACTTATCCCAACCCAAATCCTTGAGGCTGTTATTGCGGCGCAGGGGACGAGTGGCTAACTCCAGAATGTCCCGCGCATTGGTAAAGCCGTGGATCTGAGCAAATGTAAACTCAACAGACCACTTGGTATTAATTCCTCGCGCTTCTAAGGGATTCGCATGTGCCATTCCGGTAATTACCAAGTCCGGATTCAACTCATAAATCCGCTGAATTTGATTGTAGTTATCTGGTTTCTCAATAATCTTTGGCGTCGGTACTCCCATCTCATGGCAGGTTTTCTCCAGCAGATCCAATTCCGCTTTCTGATACCGCTTATCCATGTAGGGAATGCCAATTTCTGGACAAGTCATCCCACAGCGAATCAGGAAACGAGCCAGGGATATTTCCAGTAAGTTATCCCCCATGAAGAAAACCGACTTACCGCGTACTAACTTGACATATTCTTCCAGGTTTTCCCAAATATGCGCTTCCCGTTCATCTAACCCTTTCGGTTCAATTCCAAACACGGAACAAATCTTCTCAATCCAGGCGCGAGTTCCATCAGGACCAATGGGGAACGGTGCGCCAATTAATTTACACTTGCGGCGACGCATTAATGTTGTGGCGGTGCGGCTTAAGAAGGGGTTGACACCAGAGACATAATACCCTTCTTCAATTACGGGGAGTTCGGTGTAGCGCTTCGCGGGTAACCAACCGGAAACTTTAATTCCTTGCTTCTTCAGTTCCAGAGTAAGGTTCGTCACCACGGGGTCAGGTAACGATCCAAATAATACTAGGGGAGGATGATCCACATACTCCGATTCTTCCGCCGCAACGTCTTCTTTCTGGCGTCCGAAGTTGAGGAGTTTGGAAATTGCATTCCGTTCTTCTTTTTCCGCTTCTACTTTGGGTGCTTCTTTCGGACATTTGTGCGCCATCGCTGCCAGAACGGTATCTTCTCCTTGAGTGAACGCATAGTCCAACCCATTCGCCCGCGCTGTCACAATGGGAATCCCAATCTCGCTTTCCAACTTCGGCGCTAACCCTTCCAAATCCATCTTGATGATTTCCGTGGTGCAGGTGCCAATCCAGACAATTACACTGGGGTTGCGATCGCGCTTAATCTGTAAACATAACCGCTTCAATTCTTCGTAGTCATTTAATTGGGCGGAAATATCTCCTTCTTCCAATTCCGCCATCGCATAACGGGGTTCAGCAAAAATCATCACCCCCATGGCATTTTGCAGGAAATAACCACAGGTTTTCGTGCCAATGACTAAGAAAAAGCTATCTTCAATCTTCTGATAAAGCCAAGCTACACAGCTAATCGGGCAAAATGTATGGTAATTTCCAGTCTCGCATTCAAACTCTAGCGATTGGGGGTTTTGAAGCGCAGTCATAATTAATTCTCCTCTCCTCGTTTTTTGCGGAAGTCTCTACAAGTATTGATATAAGACGTCAACAGTCACTGAGGGTTAATGGACTCATACCCGTTGGTTTTCTTAATCACACATAGGATTCGGGCGGGTTTACTGACTGGGAAGGTTTGTTGCATCCGATAAGGGTAAAACCCGCCCCTACAAATCCATGTATTTTTTCTGTTTTCTGTGTCGTTGTTGAAACCCAATGGGTATGACAATAACCAATGACCAATGACCAATGACCAATGACTAAACCATCATCAGGTCAAGTTCTTCTTCCTCTGACGTTACCTTGGGTTGTTGGGGATTCAGGTAGAAGTCAGACAGTAAAGAGAACAACTCGCGATCGGGGGCGTCGTTGGGAACCACACCTTCGGGACGTGCCAATACTTGATCGGCAATATTCAGATAGTAATCACATACAGGAGTTAGAGATGGATCAGTTTCTGCCATTTCAAAAATGGTTTTTCCCTTAACCCGCGAAATGCGAATATCTTCAATTAAGGGCAGAATCTCCAACACGGGAATGGGTACAGCTTCAATATACTTGTCGATCAGATCCCGCTTCGAGGTACGATTTCCGATCAGCCCAGCTAGGCGTAAGGGGTGGGTACGGGCTTTTTCACGTACAGACGCCGCAATTCGGTTCGCTGCGAATAACGCATCAAAGCCGTTATCGGTAACGATCATGCAGTAGTCGGAATAGTTCAGAGGCGCAGCGAATCCACCACAAACGACGTCACCGAGAACATCAAATAGAATTACATCGTACTCGTCAAACGCATTAAGTTCCTTGAGTAGCTTCACTGTCTCACCGACAACGTAGCCACCGCAACCTGCACCAGCAGGGGGTCCACCTGCTTCGACGCAATCAACGCCGCCATAACCTTTATAGATAACGTCTTCGGGCCAAACGTCTTCGTAGTGATAATCCTTTTCCTGAAGCGTATCGATAATCGTAGGAATGAGGAAGCCTGTCAGGGTAAAGGTGCTGTCATGTTTCGGATCGCAGCCAATTTGCAACACCTTTTTGCCGCGTCTGGCTAAAGCTACGGAGATATTACAGCTTGTTGTGGACTTACCAATACCGCCTTTTCCATAAACTGAGAGTTTCACGCTTCGTTGTCTCCTATCGTTTGGATCAAAACTGGAATGTTGTCGTAGCTATTAAATGAGCTGGCATCTAGGCTTGGGCTGAGTCGTCAGCCGTTGCTTGCTGCCTGCTAATCGCATTATTGACATAACTCCCTGAGAAATGAAAGGGGGTGTGGGAATGGGAGGGGCTTTAAATCTGAATCCGATAACGCCTATCAATGCTTAAAGGCTTTTATAGCTTCAGATTGCCTATGAAGCCAATTTAATCAAATTATTCCACTTTTGTGTATTTATTTTATATAAATATGAACAAAAGCAAAAATACAGGAATAGACTTCAAGCCTGACTAAGCTGGCTCACGCTAGCAACCTGACTCCAGCTCAACGCTGACGGGAAATCGGGGATATAGGTGGGGTTTGACGCGATCGCATCCCCTAAGCCTGAGACGCCCTGATCCCCAAAAACCCTGGATTTACGTCAGTTAGAGAACGTGCGATCGCAGGTTTGGTGAACTCCGGCAAGATTGTTGTAAATAAAGATTAATTTTTGTGGCAGTGATTACACTCACCGCGATCGCCCACCACTTGCATAGGTTAAAGCCTATGGTTGCGATATAAATATACCTATGCTCGAAAAACTAATGGTGTTGAGATCGTTCACCGGAGAAAGGCGGGGCGGGTTTAGTCACATTTTGGTGCAACTAAAAAGATAAATAGTGAAACCCGCCCCTACGCACGCGCCAGGTTCCCTATTGTTTTTTTGATAGCATCAGGATAACCACAAATCAACAGAAAAGCCGCGACGCTGGTTTACTACTAAAATAAGATTACTAGCGATCCTTTAACTTCAGGCTTAACCGGGATAAACCTATGAAATTTATCAGCCCTAAAGTCGATTATGCCTTTAAAAAAATATTTGGTTCTGAACAGAGCAAAGATATTTTAATTAGCTTTCTCAACGCGATTATTTATGGAGGGAATAAAACTATTCAATCGTTAACCATTGTCAATCCCTATAATCCGGGTCAGGCAATGAGCATAAAAGATACTTATTTAGACATAAAAGCTGTTCTAGCTAATGGTTCAGTCGTTATTATTGAAATGCAAATAGCGCGGGTAACAGCTTTTAGCAAACGGGTCGTCTACAATCTGGCTAAAGCGTATAGTAATCAATTAGGAATCGGAGAAAATTATTTAACTCTAAACCCAGTTATCGCTGTAACGATAACCGATTTTGTTTTGTTCAATGCTAGCCAAGATGTGATCAATCAGTTTGTTTTTCAGGAAAAAAATCATAAGTTTGAATATCCTGATCTAGAATTACAGTTAATTTTCGTAGAACTCCCGAAATTCCACAAAAGCCTATCAGAATTAACAAGTTTGAGCGATAAATGGATTTACTTCCTTAAAGAAGCAGCTCATCTAGATAACATCCCTGATAGTTTAGGGGAAGTAGCTGAGATAGAAGTGGCTTTAAACATTGCCAACCAAGCCAAAATGACCTCAGAAGAGTTAGACATCGTGGAACGGCGAGGGATCATGTTGCAGGATGAGAAAGGGCGGATAACGTATGCAGCAGAACAAGGGGAAGCAAAAGGAAGAGAGAAAGGACGTTTGCAAGAAGCGATCGCTCTAGTTATGCGTCTACTTAAAAAGCGTTTTGGAGAACTGCCAGAGGCGATAAGTACCAAAATTGAAAGCTTGCCTTTACAAGAGTTAGAAAATTTAACTGAGGAGATTTTAGATTTAAATCATTTGGAGGATTTGGAACGTTGGTTAGACGAACATTCGCCGTCTTAATAAGTTATACCAAATCCCCTTAGTTAACCTCCTTGATAACTGGGATAAGCTGTCATGCATTTTAATGGGGTATTAGTAGCGAGCCAGATGCAAAGCCTGCGGCATGGCTTCGCTTAACGCACACCAAGGATTTCGTCATTATTGACATTAAGGTTTAAATGCTGAATAGCTTAACGTTTCAATCGTTTACGTCGAGTACGACGCCGCAAGACTTGTGCTAACACAGTGGCTTCCCGTTCGGCTTTGAATAAATCTAGCGATCGCGACGTCAGTAGAAATGCACCCGATGGTTTGTACTCCACCAAAGGTAACTTCGTGATCTGATATTCACAAACATTAGGGATAATCGCCTGTGTTGACGAGTGCTGCACCTGCTGGAGTGTTGTCAAATCCGCATTCACTTGCGTGGCGATCGCTTTGAGTTCTAACAAGGCGGCTTCTAACTCTGTTGATAGCTGATTAATATGGGATGCTTGATACTCTAACTGTTTCCATCCGTCTCTAGTTCGTTGCTGTAGCATCCGCACAGACGATTGAAGCTCAAAGGATAAAGGCGGTTGAGACTTCACGGGTTGAGGGGATGCCTTGATTGCCTTTCGGGGAACTGGGTAAGGGGAACGGTAACGCCTGCGAGGTGGCTTTTTTAAGACGCGAGGTGGTTGACGCTGCATGAACTGGGAACGCAGGAATTGAAGTCCGGCTTGCAGTGTTTTCATGAGGATCACGCTGTAATTTGGTACAAATGTACTATGATGAGCGTGAAATAGCAAGAGGTTATCAAGAAACACCGTTAGTCAATCGCCAAAACCCTGTAGAGACGTTGCATGCAACGTCTCTACTAAGAATCCCCCCTTTTACTAGAAAAGAGGGGACTCCCAAGGAATAGATTTAGGATTAGATAGATAGTTCAGTTAGAGCTTCTGTATAGGATTCGCTGGTTGAATAAGTGAGTTGAATTTACCAGCACTTTTATAGTAAGCCCCTAATTAGCTGATTGCCAATAAAAAATGGTCATCTTTATAAAAACTTTATAGATATCACGATTTGCTTTATCAGAACTTAATATTTAAGCTCATCTGATATAGACAGGACTTACGGAGCTACACCACATATCGTAGCCAAGGTGCGTTACGCAAGCGCTTTCACACGATGGCGGACTGACACAGCTAAAATTGTGGAATAGATTTGACGTTTAAACTGGGCGCAAGCCTTGCGCCCCTACAATTCGAATCTACCATTTTAGGTGTGCCACGACACTACACATAGAGGCTTTGCGGAAGTCCTAATAGACAATGAGGGCGGCTAGGTGAACATTCTCAACGCGAATGCACATCCCCGCCGCCCTTGTGATGATGACCAGAGAAAGGATTACGGTGCTAAAGCGTTTCCGCGCAACAGACTACCAATCGTCTTGGCAGTAATTTTAAGCTGCACTAAAGGATTAGCAGGCACAACCGTTTTGTACAAGTAACTGTCAAACGTGAGTCGCTGCACATCCAGATCTGAACACATTTCCACAAACGCTTCACGAGTCGCATCGGAGCGATAGAAGACGGTTTGCAGAATATCCAGCACCTTATAGGTGATGCCATACTTCTTATCCCAACGCTTGAGATAAAGCTTGAGGTCATCTTCCGTGGGAATGCGAGTTCCGCCATTGGAGGTTTCGACAATGGTTTCGGCGCACATCCGCGCGGATTTGGCGGCAAAGTAAATCCCTTCACCCGATGATTTGGTCACCGTTCCCGCCGCGTCTCCAACTAAAGCCACCCGACCAACAACTCGGCGAGGTCTGGGATGCTCTGGAATGGGGTGTGCCTCAACTTTGATGATTTCACCACCGACGAGTTTCTTCGCTGCACGAGCGCGAATCCCTGCCTGTAGCTTTTTAATTTTGGCTTGGTTCACCTTCATCGTACCGGTGCCAACGGCAACGTGGTCGTATTTGGGGAAGACCCAAGCGTAGAAGTCAGGAGAAACGTCGTTGCCCACATACATTTCTGCCAGGTCTTCGTAGTAGTTCATCATGTCCCCTGGCAGGCGAATCCGCTCTTGGAACGCGATCGCATAATTGTAGTCCCCGGCGTCAATTGCTTTAGCCACGCGGGAATTCGCGCCATCAGCCCCAATCACTAGGTCTACTTTCAGGGTTTTTTGTACGCCACTGAGACTCCCATCGGAATGGTCAGCGTAGTGAAGGGTATAGGGTTGTGTATTACTTGTGGGAATATCGAGTTTATGAACAGTGCCATTAATTAAAGTTGCGCCCAGCTTAGCAGCGCGGTTCCGCATGAAGCCATCCAGGATTTCCCGGCGGCACATACCAATATATTCGTCTTCATTGTCCAGGTTAATGTCCACCTCTATATTCGATGGCGAGATCATCTTCATCTTTCTGACTCGCCGATCAATAATTTCAGGTGGCAGGTCAAATTCACTAACCATACAGAGCGGAATGGCTCCGCCACAGGGTTTAGCATTGTCTAGCTTTCGCTCAAACAAGTAGGTTTCGATTCCAGCTTTTGCTAGAGTCTCTGCGGCAGACGAGCCAGCAGGTCCTGAACCAACAACCGCAACCCTTAGTGCAGGCATGTTTTCTCCCAATCGTTTTCGAGGTACGGATTGCATGGTATCACGGACTTTTGGCGATTTCATCCGCAATGTGCGATCGCGGCTCATTTTGAAATACAGCTTAACAATTGTCTTAACAAAGCTTAATGTTTTGTCCGTTGTTCTTGGTTTTATGTCCCAGGAAAGGTATCTGCATCGTTACAATTAAGACAAACTGTTGAGTCCCATCCCATACTGATATGTCAGCACCACCCTTGTCACAACAACCGACAAGACAAATACTGGTATGTCAGCACCGTACTTGCCGCAAACAAGGTGCAGCCAAAGTCTTGGCAGCGTTTCAGGCTTTACCTGTTAATGGGGTGATAGTTAGCGGTAGCCGTTGTCTGGGAGAATGTGGCAATGGTCCGATGGTCGTGGTTTTACCCGAAGAAACCTGGTATTGTCGGGTTCACCCCGATGAAGTTCCGACAGTGGTGCAACGGCATATCAAAGACGGGCAACCTGTGAAGGCAATGCTTTATCAGAAATATCATTAACTCCAGAAAGACAGGAGACCAATTCACCTTTGTAGGTTGGGTTGAGGAACGAAACCCAACATTGAGGAAAGAAACCCAACAGGTGCAGGTTAGCCTTTTGGTTTGTCCTAATCGATGTGTCTACTGCTATATAAGAAAACAAGGGCGGGTTTTGTTGAAAGGTTATCGGTAGATACAACAATTAAAGGCTAAACCCGCCCCTACTGACTCCCCTGGTACTCGTGGGTTAAAAAGGGAACATCCACAACTTCACCCTCAATCTCTCCCACCTTAACCTTAAGCCCAACACCCCCAGCTTTAGTGCGGATATAGGCTAAACCGATGCAACCGTGTTCCGTTGGCGTACAACTGGTTAACTTGCCGACTTTTTCCCCATCCATGGTGATTACGGTTCCCGGTTCCACAGGTGCTGGTAAACGCACTCCCCACAACTGCTGCTTGACGCCTTTGTAAGTATTTAATCGCGCGATCGTTTCCTGACCGATATAACATCCTTTATCAAAGGAAATCGTAGTCCACAAGCCCGCTTCTAGGGGATTATAATCTTCTGTCAGTTCATAATCAGGAAGCGGACGCCCTTGTTCAATTCGCAACTGCTGCCATACGCGATCGCCCATTGGTGTAGCATCGGTGGTAGTTAAGGTTTGCCAAAGCTGTGCCGCATCGCTGGCGGGGACAATTAGGGTATATCCAGGGAGTGCCAAACCACTTCCTCTAGCAATTCGCACTTCAATATCATTTAGCGTGAGGTGTTGATGACTGGCATAGACATCACCAATTGGCAACTGGACACCTAGCTTGGTCAAAAGGGTATCACTTTCGGGTCCAACTAGGCTAAAAATAGCAGTCTCATTCGAGATATCTCCCAATTCCACCCGATCCATGGGAAAGATATAGCGATCAAGCCATTCGAGTAACTGTTGACGCCGATTAGGGGATACCAATAGTAATACCGCATCTTCAGTAACGTAAGCGGTTACCAGATCAATAGTACGGGCAGTTGAGGTCACAAAAACGGTATCACAACCCTGTCCTGGTTTCAGGTTTTGGAAATCATTGGTACTTTGATTATGCAAAAAGCGCAGTCTATCCTCATCGAAGATTTTCAGCAGTCCCCAATGGGATAAGTCAACTAAAGCCACCCCTTGACGCGCTGCTTGTAGGGCGGCTGCATCATTGCCGAAACTGGCTGGTACTTGCACCTGGGCTGGATCAAAGGTTGCTCCTGCACTACACTGCATCTCTTGTAAGGCTTGGCTCATACATCAAATCCTGTGGTTAACCCAATACGGCTTGGTTAATCAAAATTGTAGAGTAAAAGATGAATAGGGAAAACAGTCGTTCGTTGGCAATAGTTTATTTCCACTGACCTACTTATACTTCTATTTAGTTCATGATTAAAGATCATCCAAAGGATTGGGACGAGGATTGAAGGGACGATTTTGGGGTACTACCGTGAAATAAGGATTCAGTAACTCTTCCTCCACCCAACCTGAATGGTAATTCAGCTTAGTGGTCGTTTCTGTTAATTCCACTACGTCTAGATCACCCCGCAAGACGTTCATATTGGCAGGCTTTTCCCCTGTCCATTGATCCTGATCGGATACAATTCCCAGAGGTCCACCACCAAAGAAATTTAGGGCGACTTGATCAAAACCGCGCACAAAGCGATCGCCTTGCCAATGCCATTCGTGTCCCGCCCAGTATAAAGGTGGTTGCCAGGGACGAGGTTGCCATGATGACCCATATTTCTCAGACCAAGAACTCGTCCCCTCGTCTAAGGTGACGGTAAAGCCATTCTCATACCGAACTTCATACCGCCCTTTTTGGGTTTGGTAGTCCAACGGAGACCACCATAACACCTCTACCGTGTCTCCCACCTGATCTGGGTCAAGGGTAACGGCTGGAGTTTCCGCTAATAAACGGCGGTAAATCGGTAATCCCTGACTCGGTAGTTTCGCCTTTGCTGCAAATCGCCAACACGACCAATTTCCAGGATTATCTGCCCCTTGCCAACGAACCTGGCAAACCCCGTTTCCGGTTCCCACCCAGAGGCGATCGCCTTCTAAGTGCAGTTGATCAGGAATTGCCCCAATAATCGGACTATTGCGGACGGTGTAGGAAGTAATTGTTCCGGATTTGAGACTAGGGGGAGAAGGACGATAGGCGACTAATCCCATTCCGGATAGATAGGGATTCCCTTCGCCACTGATTTGAGTTCCCAGCCAAAAGACTGGATTGCTAGGATCTCCGGCGATGACAAAATCAGTAATTTGTTGCCCTTGGATTTCTTCAGGTTGAATCACCACCAACTCATTCATATCGGGATTGTAACCAACCATCGTGGCGATACCACTAAATCCTTCCCCTTGTTCCGATGCGACGGACCAAAATAGGCGATCCGCATAACTGAGGGCGGAGGTAATTCGAGGAACTCCCAAGGAAAATCCGACTTCAGCCTGCCTTACCTGGTCTAAGGTATAGAGGGGGTGACGTTGGGGTTGTTCGCTATTGGGAGTAATCAGTTCAAAGACAACCGTTTCGGGTTCAATTCCTTGCGCTTCATTGCCAAAGGGATTCGGTTCGAGAATGACGCGATATTGATAAGATTTTCCGTTCAGTTCAATAGTTTGATAGGGAGGGTTCTGGATATTTTCTGAGAATTGTTCAGGATTATTCGCTGTCTGGAATTCAGGGGCTAATGTTCCCGGTTCTACTGTCCAAGTGCGATCAAATCGGCAAAATACCAGATCATACTGCTGCGTCTGGAAGGTAATCGTATCAGCATCTGTAATAATATCGCGAATGTGATAATCAAATTGCTGATACAGTCCCTCATCATTAGCAGACGCGATCGGTAGGGGTTCAGTTTGGCTAGGGCAATTAGCGGGATTCCTGATGGCTTGAGAGGAAATGTTCACCGGGGTGGTACAACTCTGGAGTAATCCGATAATCGCAAAAATAGGTAAGATAGGTTTCATAAAAAAAGCACCAGAACTATTATTCTTAAAGACGAATTTCAGGACTTAGCGTTCCAATTTGTCATTCGTCATTGGTCATTGGTCATTTGTTACTAGACAGGGAAGGAAGAACCGGGAACCGGAAAAAGTAACAAAGATTAATACAGCTTAATACAGCCATTGTGTAATAGTCAGGGCGGGTTTGGTTTTCTCTAGTGGCGTGGCACACCTAATTTGGTGAATTAGAATTGTAGGGGCGCACCGACGTGCGCCCAATTTCACCGTCAAATCTATGCCACCATTTTAGCTGTGTTAGTCCATTAGGTGAGGTTACACATGGTATCAGACATCATTGTAGGGTGACTCTCTTCGTCGCTACTTGGTGAAATTTGCTCCGACAAAGGTTATTTATAATTCTGGAGAAATTTTCCCCACTCCACCGCCAGAGGAACTTCGGTAAACGGAACCTGAACTGTGGATTCTGGGAGGAGAAACTCTAGTGCGATCGCGCGACCTTTTTTGGGCGGATTCTCTAAGGTAACAATTTGCCCATCAACTACCAGCTTAATACTTTGGACATCATTCAGAGAAAAGGTTTCTATATCCACCGGACCCGAACGAGTCGGTTTTCCCCAGGTCAGATTCTTTCCCTTTTGTCCCAGTACCGCATAAATATCATATTTTGCCCGTTCAAATTGTTCTGCCCATACACGATATGCCTCAACTTTTTGATATTCATTCCAACCTGACCAAGCTAGCCAAATAAATACAGCGAGTAAGGGTAACCAAAGTAAACCACGTTCCATGTTCTTGTTAATCTATAAATAAACCAAAATACTCTAAGTAGTTGGACACAACAAAACAGCACGTCCACGCTAGTTTTGTCAACCAGCCTCAACCTCTTACAAAAGACCAAGGACAAATGACAAAGGACGAATGACCAACACTTACTGCACTAATTCTAATTCCTTTAAAGCCCTCTCCAATGCCGCTGTTTCAAAATTGAGTGTCAGCGCCCCGTGAAAATTTGGTTTTACGGTAATATCATCTACAGTGTAAACATTGACAAAGCCAAACTGTACGGCTTTAATATCAGTTTTGCGAGGAATGACATCTACATATTTTTTAAGATAATCTTTACTCAGATTGACTGCCACATCAATCCGATGATAGTTCCCCACATTGACAAAGCCAAACATCTTGATATCAACTTGAGATTGTTCTTCATTTAGCTTCTCTTGTAAGGTAAATGCCCCGGTTTCAATTAATTCCTCCATCTGGTCTATGTCTGCCAAATTTTTCTTGTAGACTGCCAATAACTGCGCGATTGTAGCGTCATCCTGATTCTCAAGTACGAGATCGAGATTCACACCTAACTTTTCTTCCTTAACTGTTGCCTTAAGGAACGCGATCGCGTGATTCTTAAGTTCTGTTTGGTTTTGATTATCACCTTGAACCGCTTGATGTTTTTGGTTCCCGTTATCCAGTAAATTAAATTTTACAAAAAGCTTGTCAATTCCCAAAATTTGCTTTTGAATCGCCAACACCAGCATGGAGCGGAGGTTATACCGTAATTCTCCAATCGGATCAACTAACCACCAAATTTTGCGAATGTGCGAAAACCTGGGTAAATGGTTGCCGCGATGCCAGCGATATTTTAATTTCTGATAAGGCAGGTAGCGATCCAAAACTGCCATCTGCCAGTAGGGGATTTGAATCAACAGTTTGCCCGATTCAAAGGTTAATTGATAGCGCAGATGGGATTCGACTTGAATCTCAACCTCATAAAGATGAAATAGACTGGTGCGTTGACCCAGTACCCCAATATGAAAATCTCGGAGAAAATAGACAACGGCATCGATCTGTTGTAAGATTTGTTTTTTGATGGGGTTGAGCGGCAAATCATCACCGAGTTTCAAGGAAATTTGGTAAGATCTCTCAAGAGGGCGTACCTGGCTAGGAGGAATCTGCCTCCGGTTCAATGAATCACTCACTGCCGGATTTTGATGCCGTAAAGCCTCGGTCGTATAGCTGGTAAACTCTTCAAGGAAAGCCGTATAAGCAGGATTGTTTGGTGGGAGTGTTTTTGCCATAATTTCAAATAAATTAAAAAGTATTATAAATTAGTATTGCCTAATTTTAGTTTAGCGTAAATTATGCTTATTCGAGGTAAGTCGAACTGCAAAGTATACACAATTCTTATTAATCTCTATCCCTATTGCATCCCTTAAGAGCGAGGCTTTTGTTGTCCTGTTCAAATTAAATTAAGCCGTATTTACTTGGAAATCTATGGAAAACCCAGAGCATTTCCCGCACTATTTACTTAAAATTAGCGCTGACCAGGTTCAGAGGATGAAAACTCACGCCGAAAGCACATACCCAGAAGAATGCTGTGGTTTGTTATTAGGTCAAATTAAGGGTGAGGTAAAAACGCTGGTTGAAGTCTCACCCACAGAAAACGCTTGGGATACTCAGGCGGCGGAAGCCTTTCAAGGGGTAAATGGTTCACCCCGTCAGTCAGGGACGAAACGGAATCAGTTTAGCATTGCCCCAGAGGTGATGTTGAAGGTTCAGAAGCAGGCACGCGATCGCGAATTAGATATCATTGGGATCTATCACTCTCATCCTGACCATCCAGCCATTCCCTCAGAATTTGATCGGGCGATCGCATGGCATCGTTATTCGTATATTATAATTTCCGTTCAACAGGGTATAGCTTCTGACCTGAGAAGCTGGACTCTCGATCCCCACCACCAGTTTCAGCCTGAAGATATGATCACGGTAGAAGAACCGGGGAACGGGGGAGCAATGTAGAGACGTGCCATGGCACGTCTGGGAACTGGGGAAGCTGAGTAAGCTGGGGAGGTTAACTCACGCACCATGCCCTTGAACGAAGCTAAGGGTCACGCGCCATGCCCTCGAACCAAGTGCAGGGTCAAAACTTCCCCAATCACTGATCGCTAATCTTACCAAATTGCCATGTTAAATCCCAATCTGGAAGAAATCCAACTAACCAAAGAAGAATACGAACGATATTCTCGACACCTAATCTTGCCGGAAGTTGGACTAGAGGGACAAAAACGCCTCAAAGCGGCGAGTGTTCTCTGTATCGGTACCGGCGGACTCGGTTCACCCCTCTTACTGTACTTAGCCGCCGCCGGAATCGGACGTATCGGAATCGTAGATTTTGATATCGTCGATAGTTCCAACCTGCAACGTCAGGTAATTCACGGGACATCCTGGGTAGGGAAACCGAAAATTCAATCGGCAAAAACCCGGATTCTAGAAATTAACCCCTATTGTCAAGTTGATCTCTATGAAACCCGCCTGACATCCGAGAATGCGCTGGATATCGTGAAACCCTACGATGTTGTTGTCGATGGAACCGATAACTTTCCCACCCGTTACCTCGTCAATGACGCCTGTGTAATCCTGGGTAAACCTAATGTCTACGGTTCCATCTTGCGGTTTGAAGGACAAGCCAGCGTCTTTAACTACGAAGATGGACCCAATTACCGCGACTTGTTCCCCGAACCCCCACCACCCGGAATGGTTCCTTCCTGTGCAGAAGGTGGCGTTTTGGGTATTTTGCCCGGAATTATTGGACTCATCCAAGCCACGGAAGCCGTTAAAATTATCCTGGGTAAGGGGACAACCCTCAGCGGACGGTTGTTACTGTACAACGCCCTGGATATGAAATTCCGGGAACTGAAACTGCGACCGAATCCAGTACGCCCCGTTATCGAAAAATTAGTAGACTACGAACAATTCTGTGGTATTACCCAAGCCAAAGAACAGGAGGCGCAACGGTTAATGGCAATTCAAGAGATGACTGTTCAAGAACTCAAGCAATTGTTGGATAGTGACACCAAGGATTTTGTCCTCCTTGATGTCCGCAATCCCAATGAATACGAGATTGCTAAAATTCCCGGTGCTGTTTTAGTCCCATTACCGGATATTGAACAGGGTTCAGGTGTCGAAAAAGTTAAGCAACTCCTGAATGGTCACCGCTTAATTGCTCATTGTAAAATGGGAGGACGTTCGGCTAAAGCCTTGGGTATTCTCAAAGAATCCGGAATTGAAGGGATCAATGTCAAAGGAGGCATTACCGCTTGGAGTCGGGAAATTGATCCGTCCGTACCCGAGTATTAAGCCTTAGAAGCATTAGGGAATCGCCGAAACCTTTGATAGATCGTAGTGGCGTGGCACACCTTATTTGATGAATTAGAATGGGAGACCAGAAACCGTAGGGGCGCAAAGACTTGCGCCCGATTCAATGGTCAAATCTAATCCACAATTTTAGCTGTGCCACGCCGCCATCATCAGCATACCAGTCAGTGGCATTCGACTTAAGTTGACACCCATGGGCTGTAGGGAACAGTTGAACCCGATAAACTGGCGAAACATGGAGGACAGAGGATTGGGTGAAATAGTCAGAAAAGCCTGAATTTCCTAGGACAGGATGAGTTTAGTCAAATTATCGGTATTTTTCCCATGTTAACTTGTTCGTAATTTAAAGGTTATTGTCAATCCCAGCGAAATTATTATAATGCAAGCATCTTGCTCGCTACTAATAGGATTAATTTATTTAGGGCTTGCTGCATAAAATCCAAGCCTTTATATTTATCTCTTTACCAATGACAAATGACAAATGACAAATAACCAATATTCATGCTGAAAAAAAATAAACTCTTTCTACGGGTAACATTAGCCCTAATTGTTGTTCTAATGAGCGGGAGTGTCATCGCTTATTCTCTGTTCGTACAACACAATCTCTGGCTAGCAAAAGCACCAGTGGGGGCAAAACTCGTTCCTCAAGATACCCTGATCACAGCCTTAGTGTCTACAGACAGCGGTAAATGGCGACAATTGCAGCGATATGGCACACCCAACACTCTAGCGGCGTTAGTCAGACAACTCGCCCAGCTTGAGAAAAACCTGCTAACAGACAACGGCTACGACTACGAGGAAGATATCCAGCCGTGGTTAGGTGAAACGGTGATGATTGCCTATCGGGGGGATAGTACATCTGCACCCGAAACGGAACCGGAGCAAACGTCCCCTTTCACGCTACCGTTTATCAAACTCCCCGACTTAATTATCTTACCCATTAATAACCCCGCCCAAGCTAAAGAAATTTTGGCTAAAACCACGTATCAGAAAGTGACTCAGTTTGGCGAAAGAACCTATCGCGGGGTTCAAATTCGCGAAACCCAAAAGCCCAATAGCCAAAACTATTCGGTTACTGTTTTGGAACGGTTTGTCGTGGTTACGTCAAATTCCCAAACCATGGAACAGGTGATTGACACCTATAAAGGGGTGAAATCTGTGGCATCTACGCCGGGATATATTGAGGCTTTAGCCACAATTGACACCACCCAGGCATTTGCTCAAGTGTACTTAAACCTACCCGCGTTCACCGCCACCGCTGCTGCCAACTCCACGCGATCGCTCCCGCCGGAACAGTTGGCTCAAAGGCAACCCCAGCAAGGGCTGGTGACGAGTATTTCCTTGGAATCGGATGGGATACGTTTTCGCGGCATGTCTTGGCTGAAACCGAATAGCCAAAACGCCTATCCCATAGAAAATACCAGTAGTCGTTTACCTAGACGCCTCCCTGCCAATACCCGATTAATGCTGAGTGGTAGTAATTTCGCCCAATTGTGGCAGAGTTACGCCCAAAACGCCTCCGCTAATCCCCTGATCCCCATTCCCCCAGCGAATCTGAGTGCCGGGATACAGACAACTCTGGGCGTAGATGTACAAGAGGATTTATTACCCTGGATGGCAGGTGAATGGGTAATCGCCCTCATCCCCGCGACTGAGGATTTGCTCACACCCCCAGAAAACCAGCCGCCACCCATGCTAGGCGCAGGTATAACCGTAATGATTCTATCGAGCGATCGCGCGGCTACAGAAAAAGCATTCCAGCAGCTTGATCAAGTGATGGAAACTCGCTATCAGTTGACGGTGGAAAACACCCAACTTAATAATCAACCAGTGGTGCGGTGGACATCTCCCCTAGGGGGCATTACCGCTACCCACGGCTGGTTAGAAGGAAATATCGCATTTCTCACCTTCGGCGCACCCATTGCTGATGCCATTGTTCCTCAACCCCAAGCCCCCTTGACTCAAACGCCACTGTTTCAGCAAATCGTACCCGCCAAACCCAGTCCCCACAATGGTCAAGTTTTCATTGAGGTTGAGCGCCTCTTAAATCGAGATAATTTAAATTTGCCTCAACTTCCCTCTCAACTTGATCAGATGATGCAAGCAATCCGCGCGATCGGTTTGACGACAGCCGTAGAAGATCAGCAAAATACACGTTTTGACTTATTTGTCAAGCTAAAAACGATACTACCGTCCAATCCAGTTCCGGTTCCTTCTTCTCCGATACCATCCCCTTGACTTGTCCTAAATCAGGGCAGATCTCCAATCTTTCCCATCTCCCAGACGTGCCACGGCACTTCTCTACAAACCCCTGCTCCCTCTGCTTCCCCTGCTCCCTCTGCTTCCCCAGCTTCCCCTGCTCCCCCTGTTCCCATCCCCAACAAACCAGAAAATCGTTATGATAATGTTTTTCGCCTCTCGTCAAGGGCAACAATCCCGATAGGATAATAGAAACGCGGCAATTCATTTCTAAACGATTAAGTCGAGAAGCGTATTTATGGATCTAGTTTCACTCCAAAACAGCTTAGATAATATTTCATTTGCAGTTCTCCTAGTCACCATGCTCCTATATTGGGTTGGTGCAGCCTTCAAGAACATCCCCTATCTGCCCACCTTGGGCGGAACGGGTATGATTATCGCCAACCTCTGTATCGCCGCCTTACTTGGTGCCCGTTGGCTGAGTGCGGGGTATTTTCCCTTAAGCAATCTCTATGAATCCTTATTTTTCTTAGCCTGGGGCATCACCGCGATGCACCTGGTGGCGGAGAAAATGAGCGCGAGTCGTTGGGTGGGCGTGGTTACGTCTCCTGTCGCCATGGGAATTACCGCCTTTGCCGCCCTGTCATTACCATCTGATATGCAACAGGCGGAACCGTTAGTTCCAGCGCTGAAATCCAACTGGCTAATGATGCACGTCAGCGTGATGATGCTCAGTTACGCCACATTAATGGTGGGATCACTATTAGCGATCGCCTTTTTAGTCGTGACTCGGGGTCAAAATGTTGAACTGCGCGGGAGTTCCGTGGGTACAGGTGGCTTCCGCCGTAAACCGGAATCAACGGGGACGGCTTCCTATCAGCTTAAACGGAGTCAGGATAACCTCCAGCCCCAGGGTAGTGGCGATAATGGAACAATGGCGATGAGTTGGCAAGACACGTCAGGTTCGACAAGTACAGCCGTTCTGGAGGCTGTCACCTCTACGCCATCCTCCGCATCCGAGTTGGCTAGCACCCCCACCCTTTCTCCCCAACGCCTCAACTTAGCGGATACGTTAGATAATATTAGCTATCGGATTATCGGGCTAGGATTTCCGTTGCTGACGATTGGCATTATTGCTGGTGCAGTTTGGGCAAATGAGGCATGGGGTTCCTATTGGAGTTGGGACCCAAAAGAAACCTGGGCATTAATTACCTGGCTAGTCTTTGCCGCTTACCTTCATGCTCGCATTACCCGAGGGTGGCAAGGACGCCGACCAGCAATTTTAGCGGCAACAGGATTTGTTGTAGTCTGGATTTGTTATCTTGGGGTGAATCTATTGGGTAAAGGATTACATTCCTACGGCTGGTTCTTCTAGGTATTCCAGGACTAATCAACGCGACGACCAAATCGCTTACTCCTGGATGATCCAGCGCATGACCCAATTTGTAAATCATTAAGCACACAAGTAGAACGTTAATCGGGGAAAATGGGCGTAGATAATCAGTTTGAGCCACTCGCTAGTGGTGAAGTCTTATCCGTTGACGAATCAGCGCAAATCTTAATTGGGCATCGTACCTTTCGAGTAAGCGAATTGGCGGACGCGATCAAAACGCAGCTTGAGCATGGGTTGAGCGAATGGACTCAAGACAAAAATGCCTGGTTTAGTGAGGAGGGTATCTCCTGTGAAGTCTTGCGATTTAGTTCTGGTGGCTGGCAAAAAGGCAAGGTGAGAATCAATCTGGAATTTTGTCCTCAGGTGGCTGGGGATGAAACACCAGTAGCACCCGTCAGTGGAGACACTGAGACTGAGGATGAGTTGGCTGAGGAAGAGTCCTCAATCAGCATGGATGAGGACTTTGATGTAGAACAGCCGTCGATGAGTCTGGATGAGGCGGATCATGAGTATGAATTATCGGCTGAGGATCAACAGCAAGACAGCCTCGGTGACTTCATGGATGAGGGGACAAGCTTTTCCATGGAGGGGCTAGAAGAAGAGGAGCCACCTGTTAGCTTTGAAAGCGACTTCGATGAACTCTCTGTCGAGGACGAGGAAGAGCCATCTGTCAGCTTTGAGAGCGACTTTGAGGAAATGTCTCCCGGTGAGGAGGAAGAGCCACTTGTCAGCTTTGAGAGCGACTTTGAGGAAATGTCTCCCGGTGAGGAGGAAGAGCCACTTGTCAGCTTTGAGAGTGATTTCGATGAAATGTCTCCCGGTGAGAAAGAAGAGTCACCTGTCAGCTTTGGTGATGACTTCGATGAACTCTCTGTCGAGGAGGAGGAAGAGTCACCTGTCAGCTTTGAGAGTGATTTAGAGGAACTCTCTGCTGAGGAGGAAGATACATCAGCTAGCTTTGATGATGAATTTGATGAACTCTCCAGCAGCATCGAAGAAGAGTTGGAGATGGAAGAGGAAAGCACCAGCAACGACGAGGAGTTGCTAGATTTGGGATCGATTTCCACAGAAAGTGATAAGGAACTCGATTTTGATGAAACCTCTGCTAGTGATGAAGATGAGTTTGATTTAGGTGATTTTTCCTCCTTAGAGGAAGAGGAAGAGGAGAATAATGAGACAGACTCCCTTCTCGATGATGTTTGGCAAGAAATGAGTCAAGAAGGTTGGCAAAGTAATCAGTAACGTTTATCTCAAAACTCTACACCACCGCTTCTAAAAACCTAGACAAACCTACCCATAAGTAATTCTGTCTTGGTATAAGTCCACGGTGTAACTTTTGATCGATAACCGTTAACGCTTACACTTGGCTGATACCCGGCATTGTTGCTCGATATCAGCCTTAACCAACGGCTCCCAGTTAGAGACATTGTAGTAATCGTGTCTACGATTGACTACAGGGCATCGACCCATAAAATTATTAAATTGATATAGAGCACTCCATACGTGCTTTCTCGGATTCACTCCGAGATAGGCGGACACAGAGCGCGGCAATCTCTCACTATACTTCATG